>JASIBM010000117.1 GCA_030045175.1 Streptosporangiaceae bacterium
CTGCAGGCGGGGCACATCTTCATCGCCTATCAGCAAGACGTCAGGCGGCAGTTCGAGACGATACAGAAGCGGTTGATCAACGAGCCCCTGGTCGACTACGTCCAGCCGTTCGGCGGCGGGTATTTCTTCGCGCTCCCAGGCGTGCGGGACGCCAACGACTGGTACGGGCAAGCCCTGCTCACCTAACAGCAAGGGCCCCACGTTGGGGTTCCGGAGCGGCGCCCCGGGCCGGGGCAGCGATGCGCGCGGTGCCCGTGAGGCTGGTGATGCCAGCCAGGCCAGCTCCGCGCCGCTTTGGCTAGCCTGATCCGGATCAGGAGGTGAACCCACATGACGCAGCCAGTCACATCCTCCGGGCTGGTTGTCATCCAGCCGGTAAGAGACTGGGCTTGCGCCGACTGTGGTGGCACGGGTGACCTGCTGCGCATGGACGACGCAGGCCCGCTCTGCCTGCCCTGCGCAGACCTCGGCCACCTCGTATTCCTGCCAGCAGGTGATGCGGCGCTGACTCGCCGCGCGACCAAGGCGAGCAGCCTGTCCGCAGTGGTGGTGCGCTGGAGCCGCACCCGCAAGCGGTATGAGCGCCAGGGAGTTCTGGTAGAAGAGCAGTCGCTGACGGTGGCCGAGGAGCAATGCCTGACCGATCAGGACGCCCGGATGCGCCGCCGCGAGCGCGACCAGGTCCGGCGTGCCGATGAGGACGAGCGCTTCCAGGTCCGCCTCGCCCGCGAGATCAGCAGGATGTTCCCTGGGTGCCCGCCTGGCCGAGCCGTCGCGATCGCCCGCCACACGGGGAAGCGCGGCACCGGACGGGTGGGCCGGTCCGCGGCCGGCCGCGCGCTCGACGAGGACGCCATCACGCTGGCGGTGATCGCCTCCATCCGCCACGAGGAAACCGGCTACGACACGCTGCTGATGTCCGGCTTGCCACGAGACGCCGCCCGCGACCGGGTACGACCCGCCATCGAGCGGGTTCTCACGACCTGGCGGCAGCCGGGCAGCGCCTAGGAGGGGTCAACGAGAAGTCCTTGGGCTTGGCGTAGCACCGTGTCTGGGTCTGCCAATACACTCTCCGCCGAAACGGCCGCCTGTCTCAGGATCGGAGATAGCCGATACCGGCATCGACCAGCCACGCCGCTGACTCGGAGCTGAGGTTCCATGGCGCCACGAGCAGGACACGGCGGAGTTGCTTCCTATCCGCCACAGTGGCCGGCTCAGGTGGCAGGCGCATCCTGAACTTCCCGTCCTGACCCCAGTGGGCATCGGCAGGATCATCAAGGACGAGCATCAGCTTCTCAACGAGATCAGGCCACCGCGGGTGACCCCACCAGTGCGTGCAGGAAAGGGCGCCATGCGCAGCGGCACGCGCAAAGCTTGACCGGGCTCCCTGGTCCGTCGCCTGCCTGGCGAATCCTCCTAGCCGCAGGTCAGCATCATCTTCGTACTCACTCAGGTCACCGCCAGCAACATCAATTAGCCTGTCGCCGGTCACCAGCTTGCGAGCCGGGTTGACCAGCCACCGGAATACTCGGATCGCGAGCTGCTCGACATCTTCGACGGAAACTTCGTCGAGCGCCGATGCTGGCCCGCGAGCGACGAGCCCGGTACCGATCATCCATCGCCGGAGGATCTGGCGGACGCGCCAGGTCATGTGGCTGTTGATCCGCATCATGTCGCCATCACCCAGATGGCCGCCGGCGTGCCAGTCCTCGACGCAGGTGTTTCGCCACGCGCTATTCACCAGGCCCAGCGCGGCAAGGTCCACGACCGGTCCCAGCACGTCCGGATCGATGCCGCCCCGGTCACGGAGTATCCCGCGGATAATCTGATCTTCCTGCTCATGGCTCAGCTCGTCAGCAGCCATGCCTGCGCCCTCGCATTGTCACGTTCGCCCTTCCCGCCACCCGCGCCCTACGCCCAGTGCCGCCATGAAACTAGCCAGGGGACCAGCCTGCTACGCCGGGCTCGGCTTGCGGAAGATGCGGTCAAGCTGGTGATCGACCAGTGCGAGCGCCTCCTGCGGGCTGAGCACGCCGATCAGGATCGGGCCGATCAGCCCTTGGACCATGAACAACAGCATCGCCGCCTCGCTGTCGGTGGCTATGCCATCGGCAATCTCACCGGCTTGCGCGGCGGCACGCAAGCTTTGCCGCGACACTGAGAGCAGCCGCGCGTAGCCCTCGCGCAGGGCCGCGGCATGCGCAGGATTGACGGTCGCCAGCGAGTAGAACGCGCCGGCCACGCACGCCTCCTGCCGGCCAGCCTGGTCGACCGGCAGCATGACCCGCGCCGCGGCGCGCACGACCTGGCGGGACGTCGGCTCCGGCAGGCGAGCCAGTTCCGCCCGCATCCTGGCCAGCGCCCGGTCGCGCATGTGCCCGAGCGCGAAAAGCAGCATCTCATCCTTCGACTGGAAGTAATGCTGCACGCTGCCCATCGATACGCCGGCCTGCGCCGCGACGTCCCGCAAGCTGACCGCCGCCAGGCCCCGGCTTTCGATCACCTCGAACACGGCCTCCGCTATCGCGCGGCGCCGCTCGTCGCGATCCACGACCTTGGGCATCCTCCGATGATGCCATGCGATCGCATTGCCAAGATGGCTCGCTGGTATACAATGCGACTGCATTGCCACTGACCTGCACAGGTTTGCTTGCCAGCCACCTCAGCTTGCCAGCCACTTCACGAGTCAGGAGACCGATGACAGCCCAGCCCGAGTACGCGCGCAACGGCGACGTCTCGATCGCCTATGAGACGTTCGGGGATCCGGCAGCAGGCGAACCGCTGTTGCTTATCACCGGGCTGGACTTCCAGATGGTCTGGTGGCCGGAGGACTTCTGCCGGCAACTGGTAGCCAGGGGTTTCGCCGTGGTCAGGTTCGACAACAGGGACAGCGGCCTGTCGACGCACTTCGATTCGATCAGGAAGGAGAACCCGTTCCTGGCGCTGCTCGGCCGGACGAAGCCGAGCTACACCACCTTGGACATGCTCGGTGACACGATCGCGGTCATGGACGCGGTCGGCTGGAAGAGCGCTCACGTCTTCGGCGCCTCGATGGGAGCCGCGCTGGCCCAGGCCCTGGCCCTGTACCACCCGGACCGGGTCCGCACCCTGGTCAGCGCCATGGGCATCCCGGCCGACAGCAGCGGTTTGCGTGCCCTGAGTTACATCAAGTTCGGCGTCTTCGGCAAGCTGCGGAAGATCAAGCCGGGCACGACACGCGAGCAGGAGATCGACAACCTGGTGCGGGTATACCGTGCGATCGCCTCTCCCGGATACCCCTTCCCGCGGGAATGGGCGCGGTCAGTCGCGGAGATCAGCCACGACCGCAGCCCCAGGGACCCCAAGTCCACGCAGCGCCAGCTTGCCGCCGGGCACGCGCAGAAGGTCCCAGCGATAACCGGCATCCGGGTACCAACGCTGGTCTTCTGCGGTGAGGATGACCCGGTCATCAAGATGAAGGGGAGCACGGATATCGCGAGCCGGATTCCGGGCGCGACGTTTGTCAGTTATCCAGGAATGGGCCACAACCTGCCCGAGGAACTCTGGCCGGACGCCATCAGCAGGATCGCCGCCCTAGCCGGCCTTTAGCCTTGATCAAGTCACCGCCGGGCGGCGGCGACCAGGCCGTCCAGCGCTGTCAAGTGTCGCTGAAGCGGATGCGTCGCCGCGCCCCGGGGCAGTTCACTACAGTCCGTCAGTAGTGCTGAGCCTGCGGGTAAAGGAGGAACTGGCCATGGTGACCGCAGCGCGCGACCGGCTGGCCAAGACGTTGCGCGGCGACGCGAAGTCCGCGTTCAGCGCCGCGCTGACAGCGCGGCCGGACTGCCTGAGCCTGGAAGTTGAAGGCTTCGGACCCGTCAGGCTCCCGGTGACCCCCGCGAAGGCTCGCAAGCTCATCAGCCTCGGCCAGCCGGCCCGGTTCGGGCGCGGCGAGGAGACCCTGACCGACCCCGACGTCCGTGACACGTGGGAGATCCCGAGGCATCTCGTCCGCGCCGAGTGGGACGATGCCACGCTGCGGGACATGCTCGCCACGGTCAAGGAAGAGCTAGGCCTGCAGAACGCCGCCGAGCTAGCTGCCGATCTGCACTCCCTCCTGATCTACGAGCCGGACCAGTTCTTCCTCGCCCACCAGGACTCCGAGAAATCCGATGACATGGTCGCGACCCTGGTCGTGACGTTGCCATCCAGCTATACCGGCGGCGAGCTGATGGTGGGGCACAACGAGGAGCTGAAGGCATACCAGGGCTCGAAGACGGCGCTGTCGCTCGTCGCCTTCTATGCCGACTGCCGCCATGAGGTACTCAAGGTGAAGTCCGGCTACCGGGTCACGCTCACCTACAACCTGCTGCTGCGCGGTGATACCAGCCGCCCGCCAGGCGACGAGGGCACCGTGGATGAGCTGGCGAGCCTCCTGCGCGAGCATTTCAGCACGCCCGTTCCCCGCTATTACACCGGCCCGCTGGCCGATCCGCCGGGTCGTCTTGCCTATCTCCTGGACCATGAGTACACACCGCGCGCCCTGAGCTGGTCCCGGCTGAAGGGCGACGACGCCAGCAGGGTGTCCCAGCTGCGCGAAGCCGCGGAGAGGGCAGGCTGCGAGACGATACTCGCGCTCGCCGACATCCGGGAGACGCACGGCGCATTCCCAGCCGACGAGCTATCCGGATACGGGCGTCAAGGCTGGTACGACGACTACGACGTAGCCGATGACGAGTCCTCGGGCACGAGCGATGACGAACCCGAGTACGTGATCCAGGATCTGG
>JASIBM010000118.1 GCA_030045175.1 Streptosporangiaceae bacterium
CCGCTGCGGCGCAGCCGCCCGCGATGCCAGTGGGCGGCCACCGCGTAGGCCTGTTCGATCACCGCGGGCCAGTCGCCCGGCGGCACTGCGGCGACGGCAGCCAGGATCGGGGCCAGCACCTGGTCGCCGCCGCTGTCCCTGCCCGAGACCGGGCGCCGCGCGCTCATGCCAGCGTCCCGCTCGTTCCCTGGACTGCCAGGCCCAGCCGCGCCCTTCGCCGGGCGCGCGCCCGGTCGGCCTTGGCCAGCGCCGCGCTGGCCAGATCCGCGCCATCCCGGGTCAGCCGGTAGTAGCGGCGCCGCGGGCGCCCCTCAGCCACGTGCCGGGCCGGATCCTCCCAAGAGCTCTCCACCCACCCCGCTTGCTCCAGCCGCGCCATGATCGGGTACAAGGTGCCGGTCGCCAGATCGGCTGCTGCGCTCAGCTCCAGCCCGTAACGTTCCCCGCTGTCCGCCGCTAGCAGCTCGCGCAGGACGCGCTGCACCGGCTGCGTCATCCTCAGATCCGCCATAGCTCGTACTCTATATAGCTTGTCTATGGCAGGCAAGACGCAGGGGACGGCGACGGCGGGGAGCGCTGTTTCGTGACCGTGGCCTATTCGCTGACCGGCCGTCCGGCCCGGTTGCGCAGGACGCTGCCGACCTGAGTCTTGGCGCTGGCCGGTGCACCGCTCAGCGACCTTGATGGCCGCCGAGGTCGAGCCCGCGGCCTGGACAAGGAGTGGGCGGACAACGTGCCCGCTATGCCGCCTAATCCCCGCTCGTGTCTTTCAACGGGAAGTGGATGGTCTCCTCGCCGCCAAAGCTCTTCGCCACCTCGAGCAGTGTATAGAACGAGTTACATGCGCTCTTGATAACGTCCTCGTTGCGCAGGAGAACGGGCACGCTATTGACCGACTGGCTTACTCCCCGGACAACATCGTTGACGGTCTCGTTCACTCCCGCGCCAGAGGTACTGAGGACATGATATCCGAGCTTGTACCTCTCTACGACCGAGGCTTCTTCGGGCGTGAGCATTAGCCTGTAATGCAGATTGAACTGAACGCCCTTGTTGCCGCCAAACACGCCTTTCATGTCGGCTTGGGTTCGCTTAATAACTAGCTTCATGACCGATTGTCCTTTCTTTGGCGTAGCTGAATGGCAGCGAAAAGCTGGCCACGCATTACTCCGCCTAGACCCGCCACCCATGGACAGCGTCCACCCTGCTCCACCGGTCTACCGAATCTCTACCCGCCACTCTCGGGCTGCCTTGCGCAGGCAGCATCGTCGGCCGGCCACGGCCGCTCCGCCCTGACTACCCGATGCCCGCCCGAGCGCCCGCCCGCCCGAACGCTATCTGCCCGGTGACACAAATGTGCCTTGATGTTGTCGCGCCCGCAGCTACCGTCAGGTACAACACAGTGGCGGGCCGGCAGTGTTTCAGGCGGGTGATCTGACATGTGGCTAAGCTTCGAGATCATCACCCGCGTCATCACGGGCGGGTTCATGCTCCTCGCCGGAATAGCCAAGCTGTCGGCCGGCCCGGCCTGGCGGCGGAAATGGCTGGCCGCCTTCCGCCTGGTGCCACTGCCATTGGCAGGCGCGATCGCGCTCGGGACCACCATCGCCGAACTGTCCGCCGGCGCCGCCTTACTGACTGGCGCCGCCGGGCGCGCGGGCGCCGCGGCGGCCGCCGGGCTGCTGGTGCTGGTGACGGGCGCGGTAGCGGTCAGCCTGCTTCGCGGGCTGCGCGTCCCCTGCGGCTGCCTGGGCAGGTTCGGGCAACTGATCACCTGGCGGATCGTGGCGCGCAACCTGATCCTGATAGCCGCGGTGACTGTCCTGGCGGTGCATGGCGTGACCGCGGGAGTCGGCGGGCTCCCCTGGCCGGCCCAAGCCGCCGTGTTCGCGGCGATGCTCGCCGCAGCCGCCGCCTTCTCGCGCTACCGCAGTCGGGGCCACCGCGATCGGCCGGTCATCACCGCGCCAGCAGGCCCCGCCGGCGAGCCAGGCCACCAAGGCGGCGCGCCGCAGGTTCCGGCACGCCAGAACCACACCGCCACTCATCAGGAAAGCAAGCACCCGCCCCTAGCAGAAAGGCAGCCATCGTCATGATCCATCGGATACTCGCCAGAATCCTCGGCGGGCTAGGCGCGGTCTTCCCCGAGTTCCGCGCCCACCCCGCGCACGCGCTCACCTGCCAGGAAGAGTGCGATAATCTCGGTGAGCTATGCGTCGAAAAATGCCTCGGCGACCCTACGTGCCTTGCGAACTGCCGTGCTGAGGTCGCCGCTTGCCTGGCGGCTTGCCCGTAGCCTCTTCCTGCCTGATGACACAGATGTGCCCTGATGCTCTCCCGCGCGGCTATCGCCGTGGCGGCGGTCATGGCTGGGCACCTCATGAGGTTAGCGAGCCGGCCATCCGGCAGGCTCAGGCGGCAGCGGCATGACGCCTCGGCGCGCCCGCCTGGCGGTCGCCGTGGCCTTCGCCGCTGCCGCCTGGGCGCTGACCCGCTGGGCGCGCCGTCACCTGCGGGTGGTCACCGTGTCTGGCACTAGCATGCTCCCCGCCTATCGGCCCGGCGACCTCCTGACCATCCGGCGCATCCCCGCTTCCGCCATCCGCCCCGGCGACGTGGTAATCCTGCACGCGGACAGCCCCGGACGGCACCAGCCGGTCACCGCCCCCTGGATCATCAAGCGCGTGGCCGCCGTCCCCGGCGACCCGGTAGCCCCCGGCACGCTACCCTACGGCCACCAAGCCACCGTCCCGCCTGGCCAGCTCATCCTTCTCGGCGACAACCTCGCCCACAGCATCGACTCACGGCAACACGGGTACTTCCCCGCCAGCAACGTCATCGGCCGGGTCATCACAGGTGCCGGGCGAAGAACCGTAGCGTGCTATCTGCCTCGAAGGCCGGGACCTCGCCGTGCTTGCCGGGGTTGGCGTGCAGCGTCTTCTCGGCTGAGGCCAGGGCGTCGAACAGTGCCAGGCTCTGCGCCCGCGGCACCCGCTCATCGTCCCACTGCACCAAGAACTCCACAGGGACGGTGATCCGCGCGGCGGCTCCAGCCGATGCCAGCGCCCCGCCCAGGCCCAGCACCGCCGCGCGGACCCGGGGCTCGGCGGCGACGAACGGGACGCCGAGCCCGCAACCAAGCGACACGCCCCAGTAACCCACCGGGCCGGCGCCGACGTGGCCGAGCTCTTGGACCGCGTCCAGGACCGCCTGCCATTCCGGCACGGTCTGGCGGGCCACGAGCGCCTGGAAGCCAGCGACCAGCGGAGCCAGTTCCTCTCCCGCCGCCACGCGCGCCTGGTTCTCGGTCGCGATCCGGTCGTACTCCGCTACGACCGGCCGGTCGCCATGGCCGGGCACGTCGACCGCCGCCACCGCGAAACCGCACTCCGTCACGAAGCGGCCCGCGCGAGCCGTCATGTCCGGGGCCTTCTTGTGCTGCCCGCCGCCGTGTCCCATCAAGATCAGGGGACGAGCACCGGCGGCACTTGCTGGCGTCCACAGCACGCCGGGAATCTGCCCGAGGGTAAAGAGCTGTTCGAAGACGCCGCCAGACGACGTCTCAGAGGTGAAGCGCATAGCGTTTCAAGCCTTTCGGGATGCCTTCTGCGGGCACTCCCTAGGCCATGCGGAGGAGGGAGCCCCGACCGGTCACAGCGTTGATCGGTCTCACCTCCTCAGTTCGCGGCAGCGCACGACGACGCCGAACCTATCACAAAGGGCAGTCACGCGTCACGGCTGCGGCAGCATGACGGAAGGGCTACCGGGAGGTTGCCGGATGACTGCCGGATGACTGCCGGGCAACTGCCTGGATGACCACGATATCGCGTGGTTCTCTTGATAGGTCTGCGCTCAGCGTTCGAAAGGAGTACCGCATGCGTCTAGTAACGTCGCTCGCCGACCGCATGGTCAGCGCGCTTGTTCCAAATAAAACGGCAGCTGCTGGCTGCTCGGGTGTATTCTATAATGTCTGCACTCCATGCTCGGCCAAGGTCCAGAAGGTGCAGCAGTGCAACTGGCATTCCAACTGCACCTATTCGTGCAGCGCTTGCTATGAGCAATCCTGCTAATTAAAATGACGCCGATGCTGCGGCCCGCCGGGCCGCAGCGCGTCCGGCGGGCAGGGCAAGTCATCCTGCTGTGGAAGGCAGTCATGCTGGCCTGGCGCGCCCACCGGGGTGCGCTCGCCGGACAGCTGGCCGTCACGGTGCTGGGCGGCCTGGCGCCGGTGGCGGCGGCGGGGCTGCTACGACTGATCGTGGACGCGATAGCGAGCGGTCGCCCGCACGAGGACGTGCTGCCGCTGATCGTCGGGCTCGGCGTGGTCGGCTGCCTCAGCACCGTGATGCCGGCGGTCGGCCAGTATCTGGCCGCCCAGACCGGTCGTGCGGTGGAACGGCATACCCTCGCCGAGCTTTTCACCGCGGTTGGCCGCCTCACTGGCCTGCGCAGGCTGGAGAACCCCGACTTCCAGGACCGGCTCCGGCTGGCCCGGCAGGCTGGGGCGACCGGGCCAGGCCAGGTGGTCACGTGCGCGATGGGCGTCGGCCAGTCTGCCCTGACGCTCGCCGGGTTCCTTGTGACGCTCGCGGTGATTAGCCCGGCGATGGCGATGATGGCGGTCGCGGCGGCGGTTCCTGCGGTATTCGCCGAACGGGCCATCGCCCGCCGGCGGATGGCGATGATCTCAGGTACCAGCCACGCGCAGCGGCGGCAGTACTTCTACTCAAGCCTGCTGTCCGAGCAAGCCGCAGCCAAGGAGATCCGCCTGTTTGACCTCGGCGGGTTCTTCCGCAGCCGGATGCTGGGCGAGTTGCGGACCGTGCAGGACGCCGGCCAGCACGTCGACAGGCGCGTGCTGGCCACTGACAGCGCGCTCGGCGCGGCGTGCTCCCTGGCCGCCGCCGTCGGCGTGTGGTGGGCGGTGCTCGCTGCCGTGGCTGGGCGCCTGACGCTAGGCGACGTCACGATGTTCGTGGCGGCGCTTGGGGCAGTTTCTGGCACCTTGACGGCGATCATCACGAACGCGGGCATGACCTACCAGGCGATGCTGATGTTCCGCTGCTACCAGGAGGTACTCGACGAGCAGCCGGACCTGGAACTGGCCGCCGATCCGCTGCCAGCCCGGCCGCTGCGGGGTGGCATAGAACTGCAGGACGTGTGGTTCCGGTACGGGCCGGGCACGCCGTGGATCTTGCGCGGCGTGAGCTGCCTTATCCCGCATGGCCAGGTGGTGGCGCTGGTGGGGCACAACGGCGCGGGCAAGAGCACGCTGGTGAAGCTCTTGTGCCGGCTCTACGATCCAGATCGCGGCCGGATCCTGTGGGACGGAGTCGACCTGCGCGACATCGACCTTGCCGGCCTGCGTGGCCGGATCAGCGCGGTGTTCCAGGACTACATGGAGTACGACCTGAGCGTCGCCGACAACATAGCCGTCGGCGACCTGGCCAAGGCGAGCCAGGAGCAGGCGCTGGTGGCGGCGGCCCGGCGGGCCGACATTCATGACAGCATCGCCGCGCTGCCCAGGCAATATCAGACGCTGCTCAGCCGCGCGTACTGGGATACCTCCGACAGCGCGAATCCGCAGGCCGGGGTTCTGCTGTCCGGAGGTCAGTGGCAGCGGCTGGCGATGGCCCGCGCGTTCCTTCGCGGCGGCAGGGAACTTGC
>JASIBM010000119.1 GCA_030045175.1 Streptosporangiaceae bacterium
GAGCCGGGCCAGGCCAGCACGCCGCGTTGTTCGGCAAGCGCGCAGGCGGCGGGCGCAGTGCCGATCGCGACCTGGCCCGGTTGGCTGGCCTGGCCTGGTTGGCTGGCCTGGCCTGGTTGGCTGGCCTGGCCTGGTTGGCTGACCTGGCCCGGTTGGCCGACCCACAGGTAATAGGTGCCCTCGGCCCGTGCGGCGACCAGCCCGACGCGGCTGGCTGTGGCCAGCGCCGCGGACCGGCGATGGACGTAGGGCCGCATGTAATCGGCGTCTGCCGCCGCGCGCAGTCCAGCGCAGAACGCCAGCTGCGAGGTGACGCTCGCGGCGCCGGTCAGCACGGCGGCCCGGCTGGTGATCGCGGCGACGACCGGTTCCGGCCCGATCGCCGCGCCCACTCGCAACCCGGGCCGGCCGATGGTCTTGGACGCGCTGCGCAGCACCACCCACTGCGCCACCCCGGCCTGCTGCGCCAGCGCGGCAATGCTGGCGAACTCGGCGTCAGGGTAGATGTACTCGCCGTACACCTCGTCGGCGATGATCGCGGTACCGGGCGGCAACGCCGCGATCATGGCGGCGACCTCCCCCGCACCGTAGGCCACCGTGGTCGGGTTGACCGGGTTGGTGAGCAGCAGCGCCCGCGTCCGCGTGCCGACGTGCCGGGCCAGCAGCTCGGGTCCGAGCCGCCAGCCGTGGTCCCTGGTGTCCACGAACCGTGGCACGGCGCCGGCGAGCCGGGCCTGGACTGGATTCAGCTGGAAGTACGGCGATGGGATAAGTACCTCGTCCCCTGGCTCGCACAACGTGGAAAGCGCGAGCATCAGGCCGGATACCGCGCCCGCGGTGACGCAGACGTTCTGCCGGGTCAGCGGCATGCCAAGCACCTGGCCGTAGTGCCGAGCCAGTTCCTCGCGCACCGGGTCCAGGCCCGCGACGGGCGGGTAGCGCCGGGTGTGCGGGGTGCCTTCGCCGCTCAGCTGGCCGTCGGGCGGCCAGGCGCACAGCGGTTCGGACCTGGCCAGGTCGATCAGCTCCGATCCCCACCTGGCCCGGGCGCCGACCCGGATGCGGGCCAGCTCGCCGCGCGGATCCTGGGCCAGCTGTTGTGCCGCCGCGGTGTTACTCATGTCCCAGCACCGGTGCTGACCTGGGGGGTCGGCCCCCCAGAACCCCCCGTGGTGCTGACCTGGGGGGTCGGTCCCCCAGAACCCCCCGAGGTGAGCTGGGTTCCGGCGCGGCCGGCGAGCAGCGTGGTGACGGCCGCCCGGCCGATCACGGCCAGCGGGACGCCGTCGTCGACGGCGGCCGCGGCGGCGGCAACCTTCTTGCGCATGCCGCCGGCCAGCTCGCTTCGGACCGACGTCAGCTCGCCCAGCGTCAGCCGCCGGACCGGGACACCGTCGACCAGCACGCCGGCCACGTCGGTGACAAGCAGCAGCGCGGTCGCTCTAAGCTCAGCCGCGATCTTGGCTGCGGCGCGGTCGGAGTCCACATTGACGTAGGGATGCTGAGCTGCGTGCGCCAGCGGCGTCACGACCAGCGCGTCGGCCTGCTCCAGCCAGGACCACAGGGCGGTGGCGTTCACCGCCTGGACGGGCCCGACCAGGTTGGCCACCGGCTGGAGCCGCCGGCCGACCCACCAGCGCTGCGGGCGGACCGTGGCCTGGAGGAGGTTATCCCGCGCGGCCTCCAGGCCGAGGACCCGGACGCCGCGCCGGGCTAGCTGATCGCAGATCAGCGCGCGGAGCGTGCCGGACACCTCGACGATCTCGCTGAGCACCTGTGGATCGGTGAGCCGGCTGCGATGGCCATGCTGGTCGGTAAGGAACACCGGCTGCCGCCCGCGCGCCTGCTGCAGGTCGCGCAGCGGGCGGGACCAGCCATGCACGAACACGACTTGGTGCCGCAGGCTGGCTGCGGCGACATCGTCCCACCAGTTCGCGTCAAGGTTGCCGATGACGCTGCCACCGATCTTGATGACCAAGGGTGACCTGGCCGGCATCGTGGCGCTCTCCTTTCGGGTAGCTCTCCGATCTTGGCTGCCGTCGGTGATCTCAGGCGGGAAACACCGGCTGGAGGTTCAGGCCAGCATCCTCTGGCCACCCGAATCGCCTGTTGCACGCCTGGATCGCCTGGCCGGCCGCGCCCTTGGTGAGCGTGTCAAGCACCGAGATGATCACCAGGCGTCCGGCGTCGTCGGCGTCGACGACAGGCGCGACGTCGCAGTAGTTGGAGCCGATCACGGCCTTGGGGTCGGGCATCGGGATGGCGCCGGATGCCCAGTCGATCACCCGGACGAACCGTTCCTGCTGGTAGGTGTCGCGGAACATCGTGATCAGGTCGGTAGAGCGGACGTCGTCGTCGGTCCAGGCGTACACGGCGACCGACGCGCCCCGGATCAGGTCCACGCCGTACGCTGACATGCCGAGCCGCAGGCCGCCGTCGGTGGTCGCCAGCCCGTGACCGGTGAGGCACTCGCGGATCTCGGCAGCGTGCCGGTGCCCAGCCGGGGCATACGGGGCTACCACGTGGCTGCGCAGGGCATGCAGGCCCGTGGCCTGCAACCGGGTGCCTGATCCGGCTGACCCGGCCTTGGCGTCGATGGTGATGTGGCTGAACCGGGTGCCCGCCATCCGGCACAACGGGTATAGCGCCAGGATCGAGGCCGTGGCCAGGCAGCCGGGCACGCTGATCAGTCGCGCGCCGGGAAGCAGGTCGCGGTTCAGCTCAGGCAGGCCGTATACCGGCTGGTGGCTGGACCATGGCCGCGAGACTTCCGGGTACCAGCGCTTGTGCACCACCGGATCACAGATCCGGAACGCCGCGCTCAGGTCGGCCACCACCTCCACGCCCGCGTCGAGCAGGGCCGGCGCGAGCGACGCCGACACCACGGGCGGGGTGGCAAGGAAGACCGCAGTGCACGTCCCTGCGATCCGCGACACCCTGGTGCGATCCAGCGTCAGCTCGCCCGCCGGGCGGCCGAGCAGGTGCGGGTGGATCTGCGCCAGCGCGACCGGACCGGACTCCTCCCGCTTGCCTGAGGACCCGGCGTAGACCACGCGGAAGTCAGGATGGGCGTCCAGGAGCCGCAGCAGCTCGCCGCCGACCAGGCCGCTGGCGCCCACGATGCCGACGGGTATGGTCATCGCGCGCCCGTCAGCTCCGGTGGGATCCGGGGGGTCGGCCCCCCGGGCCAATGCCGCGCGTCCCCGGCCAGAACGTGCTCGGCGTACCCGGCGATGGCGGCCCCGATGCTAACCCCGGTCGCCGTGGTCGCGCCACGGAACAGGGGCACGTGATTGACCTCGTTGACCACCTTGTGCCCGCCGTCGCCGGTGAACAGGTCGAGCGCGTAGACCTCGGCGCCAGTCACCCGGGTCACCTCGCGGCACAAGAGCCTCGTCTCGCTGGTGACGTCGGCCGCAGCCACGGTGGCGCCCGCGGCCACGTTAGCCCGCCAGTCCCCGTCCGGTATCCGCCGGTAGGCGGTCACCACCTCCGAGCCGACCACGATGACCCGCTCGTCCTGGCCTGGGTGGTAAGGCTGGGCGATCAGCACCCGGTCGAATCCCGCGCCGAAATGCTCGACGTACTCATAGGCCGCCGTGGCCACGTCACGCTCGCGAACAAGCAGCACCCGGCGGCCCAGGCCGCCTAGCACCGGCTTGATCACGCACGGCGTGCCGAACTCGTCGATCGCCCTGGCCAGGTCCTGCTGGCTCAGCACGACGCGGAAGTCGAGCACGGGCAGGCCGGCCGCGCCGAGCGCGCGCGCCGTCGTGACCTTGTCCTGGCAAATCCCGATCGACGCGGCTGAGTTCACCACCCGCGCGCCGCCGTCGCCGAGCAGCCCGGCGATGATGCCGCACCTGGCGTAGCTGCGGCTGCGCATGAGGAAGACGTCCGCGGCTGGCGCGCCGGCGCCGGCCGGGCCCAGGCACAGGTCGCCGTCGTTGACCCAGAAGGCGTCGATGCCGCGCTCTCGCGCGGCCAGCATCACCTGGCGCTCCTCCCAGCCGATCCGGTCGGCGACCACTGCGAGTCTCATACAGCCACCTCCCGTGCCGCCTCCTGGGCCGCGCCGAGCCTCGGCGGCTGCTCGCAGCGGAGCAGATCGGAGCTGGTTTCCCTGCGCAGGACCAGGCGGCTGGCGCCGTTCGCTGCGAACACGACCGCCGGGCGGTAGAACCTGTTGTAGTTGCTGGCCATGCAGTGGGTGTAGGCGCCTGCGGTCAGCACTGCGAGCACGTCGCCGCGGCGGATATCCGGCAACGCGACGTCGCTGAACAGCAGGTCGGTCTCGCAGTGCCGGCCGTAGATATCAGCCGTGATCGCATCAGCCGTGACCGCATCAGCGGTGATCGCATCGGTGCGGGGCCGTGCCTGCGCTGCTGCCCTGACGCCAGCGGAGGCATTACGCACTTGGTGCCGGGCCGAGTACATCAGCGGCCGCGGGTTGTCTGACAGCCCGCCGTCGACCACGATCAGGACCCGGCCTGGCCGCGGGGGTTCTAGGGGGTCGTCCCCCTCGGCCAGCAGCCGCCCGGCCTGGCGCTTGACCACCCCCGCCGTGTACGCGATCACGCCGTGATCGGCCACGACCGCGCGGCCAGGCTCGATGCCGAGCACCGGCCGCGTGGCGCACAGCGGCGCCAGCCGGTCACGGAACGCGCCGCCGAGATCGGCGGCCCACTGCCGTGGCGCGGGCACGACCTGGCCCGGGTCGTAGCCGACGCCCATCCCGCCGCCCAGGATGACGCGGCGCGGAGCCCACGAGTGCCGCGACCGCAGGTCCGCCACGAAGCGCGCGGTACGCTCGATCGCCTCGATGTACGGTTCGGCCGTCATGATCTGGGATCCGAGGTGAAAGTGCACCCCGTCCAGGCGCAGCCACGGGGAGGCAAGGACGCGCTCCGCCGCCTGTCGCGCTGACCCGTCCCCGATGGGCAGGCCGAACTTGCTGTCGGCGCCACCGACCCGGTAACGAGCGTCCGTCCGCACGTCTACCTCTGGATTGATCCTGATCAGGACCTGCTGCGTCCGGTTCAGGCGAGCGGCGACGGCGATGAGGTCGTCGATCTCTCCCAGCGAGTCGATGACGACGTGGCCGACCTGGGCACGGACCGCCGCGTCCAGGTCGGCCACGGTCTTATAGCACCCATGGAAGGTGATCGCGTCGCCTGCTGCCCCGGCCGCGGTGGCCAGGTCCAGTTCGCCCGCTGATGCCACGTCAAGGCGCAGGCCCTCCGATAGCGCCAGCCGGATCATCGCGCCTACCGCGAAGGCCTTGCAGGCGTAGGCGACTTCAGCCCGCGGCCACTGCGCCCGGAAGGCGCTCAGGAACTCCCGGCAGGTGTTACGCAACCCATCCTCGTCGTAGGCGTACAGCGGCGTGCCGTACTCGGCCGCCAACCCCGCGAGGTCACACCCGCCGACCAGGACCTCGCGCGCGCCCTCGCTCACTGGCCCCAGTCAGGAAGCTCGGATTCGATCATCTCCAGGACCAGCCTGGACCCGTCTATTTCCCGTACCTGGAGGGTCAGCGCGCACTCTGGGCAGGCAAGCGATTCACCGACCACCAGGTCTGACACCATGAAGGAGAATTCACATTCCGGGCATATGCCTTTCATGTCCATGGCTACGCTCCTTGTTCCACGCTGTGCTTGGCCGCATAGGAAGAGATCAGCGACATCAGGTCGGCCTCGTTAAGGCTCTGCCGTCCGGCCGGGAGGAAGCGGTCACGCACGTCCTCGGTGAAAAGGTCGAGGTCGACGTCGTCGGCCACGCCCGGCGGCAGGAAGGCGCGCATGAGCGCGGGACGCAGTCGGCTCCTGACCCGGATCCCGCGCTTGTTGCCGACCAGTTCGGCAGGCACCGCCTCGAACGCGCCAGGGTTCTGCCACTGCCCGGCGATCTCGTAGCTATAGCTGAGTTCTGCGGTGGGGCCCGAGGTGGCGCCGAAAGAGGTGCCCGAGCGCGCCGCGACCTGCCGTGACAGCTCGGTCAGGTAGCCCAGCTTGTAGCGATCGTCGGACCAGAACCGCCACATGCAGGCCAGGACCTCGGCCAGCGGCGTGTTCCCGCCACGCTCGCCCAGGCCGCCGACCGTCGCTGAGATCCAGCTAGCGCCGGCCTCTGCGGCGGCGATCGCGTTGGCCACGGCCAGGCCGAGCATGTTGTGCGAATGGATCTCCACTTCCAGATCAGGTGCTGCCGCAGCTACCTGGCTCACCATGCGGCGGGTGCTGTCCGGGGTCAGAATCGATACCGTCTCGGCGAGCCGTATCCGGTCAGCGCCAGCCGCCAATCCGTGGGCTGCGTATTCCTGCAGGAAGGCGATCTCGGTCCGGGCACCGTCCTCCGCGCTGAACGTGACGTGGAAGCCCAGGTCCTTGGCGGTGCGAATGGCATCCGCGGCCAGGCTCATGATCCGTTTGTGGCTGGCCGTGCCGAGCTTGAGCGTGGCGTGCTCAGCAGAGGTCGGGACCGACAGCATCACCGCGCGGAAGCCGAGCTCGCGCGCGAGCTGCAGGTCTGTCCGGGTCTGAGCGCGGCTGCGGGCCAGTACCAGCGTCATGGCGTGCCTCGCGCCCACCTCGTCAAGCACGGCCCGGCACAAGCCGAGGTCGCTGCCGTCGGCAGCCGACACGATGCCCACCTCGACCGCGTCGATGCCGACATCGCGCAGCAGGCGCGCGATAACCACGCCGTCTTCCGGCCTGAAGTCCACCCCCGGCATATGCGCGCTATCGCGCAGCGTCGTATCGGAAATGCGGGGCAATCGGTCCGGTGCGGTGCACTTGACGTGGTCGGGAAGGTCGGTTCCTGATCGGCCGAACTGACCATTCTGGCTCGGCTTGCAAGGCTGGCTGTCGTGATCAGCAGACATTATCTGTCTCCCTGTTCCGGCATCTTCTCCGATAGCGTTACAGGCCGAGCTGATAAGCGCCGGCCTGGAATCGCTGGTCCTGCCAGTCGGTCATCCGGCCGGGCGCTCCGCGAACGTTAATGCCGACTCCGAGGGCGGCGCTTGACGACCGCCAGGGCGCCAAGGACCCGGCACGGGCGTTCTCTGCGGTGCTGACCCGCACCACTGTGCGCCATCAGAGCGAGCATGTCTCTACTATGTTCACAATGTACCTATTGTGCAAGTGAGAGAGCAGCACGGATGAGGAAATGGCCTGAGCGCGGGCCAGCCGCTGGCCGCGCTATGCGGCCGCGCGGGACGACTCCCCAGCATCTCGCGCGCGCAGGTGCGGGGTGAGCCAGGCCCAGACGCCAGTGATCACTACCATGCCCGCGGCCGAGATCATGGTGAGCTGGGTGCCGATGAGCTGCGCGACGCTTCCCGCCGCGAGCGGTGGCAGGACGCTGCCCACGGCCTGTCCCTGCCGCCAGGCCGCCATGGCCGCGCCGTGCCGTTCCGCCGGGGTAGCGTCGAGCAGCCGTACCCGGCACGCCGGGCCGAATATCGCGGTCACCGCGCCCCAGAGCGTCACGCCGCATGCGGCGATGAGGAGCCGGTTCGAGATCACGTATAGCATCTCGGCGAGGCCGGTCACCAGCAGCGCGGCCACGAACGCGCCGCGGCGGCCGAGCACGCTCGGCCAGCGGGACAGCGCCAGGTTGGCGATCAGCAGGCCGGCCCCGAAGAGCAGCTGCAGGACGACGAAGACCCACATCGTCGAGCGGAGCACGTCCCTGACGTAGAGGATCTCCAGCACGCTGAAGCAGCCATAGGAGATCCAGACGATCAGCGAGATGCCAAGGACCAGCCGCGCTGCCGGAACCCGTCGTACCGGCTGCGCGGGGGCCGGCTGGCCAGGCTGGCCGGACTGAGCCGCCGTCGCCGTAGGCCTTTGCCTGGCGCGCGTCCAGGCAAGGACAAGCAACGCCGTCGCGTACGTGGCCGCGGTCGCCACGAACACGTCCGCCGGTCCGCCGGCCGCCAGGATCCCGGCAGCGACCAGCGGTCCAAGCACGATCGGCGCGCCGTTCCCGAATCCCAGCCACACGCTGGACGTGCCGTGGTCGATCTGCTGCGGCAGCCAGGACGGCATGGCGTCGATCGCGGGCCGGATGAGCGCCTGGCTCATCCCGCCGAGCACGAGCAGCCCGAGCAGCGCGTTCCAGCTAGGCAGCAGCGCCAGCCCGAGCGAGGCGGCGACGCCGCAGACGCCGCCGGACGCGGCGACCGGCCGGGGGCCGCGTGCGTCGATCAGCCGTCCCACCAGCGACCCGGACACGGCCGGCGGGGCGCCCCACGCCAGGCCAGCCACGCCGATACGGAACGCTCCCACATGCAGTTCGTAACCCGCGTAATCCAGGACCCCGAGTAGCATGGCCCACTGCCCGATGCCGGCCAGCAGCTGGCCGGATACCAGCGGCAACAGCGCGCTCCGCGCGCCCTGGGCGCCCGGTGCCCCGTCAACACCCGGTGCGGCGGCCCCGGCCATCACCGGCTCGCGGTCGCGGGTACGTAAAGGCCGTTCGCCTCCAGGTGCCGGATGCGCGCGCAGTCGCGGCGCAGCTCTGCCGCGTCGTCCGCGAGGAGGTACAGGCCGGCCGGGGCCGTATGCAGGTCCACGGTCCGGCTCACCGGCCGGCCGGGCGACAGGTCGCCGATCACGGCGTGCAGCGTCGGCAGGGCGTAAAGCTCGGCCACGGCGCCGTCGGCCGCCAGGTGACCGTCATAGGGGGCGATCAGCGCGGCCATCCACATCTGCCGTAGCACCGGATACGGCCGGCCGACGAGCGCGGCCAGCCGCCCGGGATCGGTGTAGCAGTCGACGGTAAGCGTCACGTGATTGCGCCCGGTTGCCGCCAGCACGCTGTCCAGCAGGATCGCTCCCGACATCCGCGCGCCAGTCTCGATCAGCACCGGGCCCGAGCTGGTCAGCATCACCTCGGAGTGAGCCGGGCCCCAGGCGATGCCCAGCGCGTCCAGCGCCTGCGACACATACCGGGCGAGAGTCTCCTGCGGCTCGCCGCCTGGCATCATCAGCTTCTCCAGCTCGTAGGCGACGCCGCCCGCGACAGGCCGGCGCGTATCCTCCCAGATCTCGGCCACGTAGTGGCCGCCGTCGACGCTGACCGTGTTGAGGTAGAACTGCTGCCCGGCCAGCAACTCCTGGGCGAGGACCACGTCGTTGCGGCCACCGTACTGGTGCGAGCGCAGGTACAGGTGACCAAACGCCTCGCGCGCCTGGGCCGCTGTCGCGCAGAACGCGACGGCGTCCGATCCGGCGCTGCCCGGCGGCTTCACCACGATCGGCCACAGGCTACGCTCGTCCGCCCAGCGCACCATGCTGTCCGCATCGGCTGCCGCGATCGTCGCAGGTGCGCGGACGCCGTGACGGACGAGAGCCTGCGCCATCGCCTCCTTGTCGCGTCGGCTCGCGCTGCCGGCGGTGCCATTGCCCGGCAGGCCCAGCCGCTCGGCGAGCTCATCGGCGAGGGCCACCCCGGTCTCTGAGCCGGGAATCGCCGCGCTCACCGGGTACCTGCGCAGGGCCGCCACGACCTGCTCCGCGTCCGGGCCGGTGATCACCTCCAGGTAGCGGCCGGCGTGCTGCAGGCCGCCCCACATCGCCGGGCTGTCCGGCGTGCTCAGCACGGCGACCGACTGCCAGCCCCGCGCGGCGAACTCGGCTTGGAGGTGCGCCCCGGTCGAGAACGGATCGACGATCGCGGCGACGTGACCAGTCCCGGACATCGCGCTACCGCCGATACGCGCCGAGCCGCACGTCGCGGAACCTGATGTTGCTCAGGTACAACTCGAACAGCCGGCGGTTGTCGCACCACGACTCGTCGTACCCCGGCGGCACGACGGTCGGCGGCTCGTTGATCTTACGTATGAGGATCCCGATGTCCTCAGACAGCAGCGGTGCCGTCCGGAACCTGGAGACCTCCCGGCTCGCCTGCGCGGCGAACTGCGGCCAGTCGGCCAGCCGGATCGCCAGCAGCTCTGCGAGCAGCTCGTTGTCGTAGGGCACCCGATTGCGCGGCAGCAGGTACGACAGCGGGCGGTCCGCCAGCGCGTTCACGGTCAGCGTGTCGGCCAGGATGTCCACCGGCACGTAGCACATGCCGGCGCCCTTCCAGAACACGCCGATGCTGCGGGCGATCTCCACCAGGCGCCACCAGCTATACGTCTTGCCCGGGTCGGCGCCGAGGTCCGTGGCGCCCAGGACGTGCGGTGCGTCGCACAATGTCACCGGCAGCAGGTTGTCACGGGCCAGCCAGCGCAACACGGTGCCGTTGACCCATTTCATCTGCGCATATCCCGAGTACCACCACGAGTCTGGCCGGCGGAAATCATCTGGATCCCGGTAGAAATAGGAGCTGATGCTCCCGACGTAGGTCAGGTGCTTGCGCTTTCCCTCGGTCGCGAACTGCACGAGGCGCAGCAGGCTGCCGAACCAGTTGGCCCGCATGCCCAGGTAAGGGATATCGTAGTCATTGCTCGTGGCGCAGCCGAACACCAGATCGACGTCCTCGGCAAGCTCCCGGTACCGCGCGGCGGGCAATCCGAACCTGGATTTCACCGGGGTCGCGTCGAACACCTCGATCTTTTCCGGGACCACGTCGGTCACCTTGTACTTGCGCAGCGTCATGTCGAGCCGCTCGCGCGGATCGCGTCCCTCGCTGGCGCGCACCGTGGCCAGGACCATGCGGATGCGAGGATCACGCGACAGCCGGGCGACCACATGCGCGCCGACGAACCCGTTGCCGCCGACCACGAGCGCGGTATCGGTGCCGCGGGCGGGCAGGCTGTCCAGGCGCGCCCTGGCCTCCTCGTCAAGCACCGGGCGCAGGGCGAACGCGTCCCCGGTGCTCAGGGCCGCCAGATCAGCGAACTTGCCGTTGAACCGCAGGCTCGGACAGTCGTCGCTGAGCAAGCAGAGATCCTGGGGCATGGTTTCTCTCCTGTTCAGTGCCCTCGGGTTCGTGCCCGGTCATCGTCGCGGGCTTCCGGCGGCGTCAGAGCTGCCGGACACCCTGCGCAGCCGCGACAACTCCGTAGACGAACACTGATCTACGCATAAGTCAATACTGGCCCACTTCCGCGATTTTTTCATCACAACTGAGCCCTGACGCGCGCGGAGTATGCCCTCCGCAGGCCAAAGGCGGCGGGCCAGATCAAGATCTGGCCCGCCGCCGACGGGGTTACTAGCTCCTGCCCCGGTTCATCACGGGCCGGTGATCAGGCCGGTGAAGTTCGGGGTGCCGATTCCGGTTGCCTCGTCGTAGCCGAGGGTCACCGGGTAATAGCCGTTGTTGTTGCTGACTTGGTTGATGCCGGTGATGTCGTGGAAGTCGATGGCGTTGGTGAAGGGGTTGTCGTAGAGCGCGTAGAGAAGGTAGTTGGCGTTACCTGAGCGGTAACCCTGGTAGGCGTCCCGATCACTGAAGAGGGCCGCGAATAGCGGTGCCGAGAGGCTGGTACCACCGATGTGGAACCACCCGGGAGCACCGGGGGTCGGCGTGAGGCCGGCGCAGGCGCTCGTGTAGTCATCGCCGTACGGGTTGGGCGAGACGTAGCTCGACCCGGTGCAGTACTCCGCGTAACCGGTCAGGGGATCCGCGTTGGCCGAGATATCCGGCTCCTCGCGGCACGCTTGGCCCGCCGTGGCCAGAGCACAGTTGCTCGAGCCGTAGACCGTGTACGGATTGATGACCCCCGGGCCTTTCTGGTAGTTCGGCATCGGCCAGAAGATGCTGTGACCACCCCCGCCCGCGCCGTAGGCACCGCAGTCGATGATGCCGGTCGAGCTGGCGGTAGACGAGTTATTCCCGCTGCAGACGTCGAGCGTGTTCCAGACCGCCTCGGTCCCGTACGGGTAGCTCGGGTTGGGGTTGTCCCCTGGGTCGAATGACTCGAATGAGGTGCCGCCAGTGCTGGTCACCCAGGGCTGGCTAGCCGGGTCGAGCGCCTCGATCGGGGCGTAGTCGCTGAATGTACCGTCCCTGATGCACTCGAAGGCACCGGTGTCGCCCGCCGACGAGAACATGCTCTCGCCCTGCGCCGCCATCTGCTCGAAGATCAGGTTCTCTGCCTGAGCGTAGGCCAGGCCAGCATCCGGCTCGCAGATCGCCCAGCTCGAGCTGACGGAGTCGGCGATGTCCTGGTTGGCGATGGTGGCGTACTCGTCAAGCTCGGTCTGGCCGGTCTCATCGTTGGGTGCGTTGTAGACCAGGACGGCGTTGGTGTCAGGCGCGATCGTCAGATCCTGCTCGATGTCGGCCTCGACCTCGATGTCACCGCCGTAGCCGTAGAAGCAGGTGTCCCCGGACGGGCACTGCGAGGTGTTCGGAGCCAGCGGTCCGCCGTCGACGTTGATGTCGACGAGGCGGGGGTTGTAGTGAGAGCCATAGAACGTCTGCGCCCAGGTCGTGATGTCCGAGTGGTTGTAGGCGGAGAGCTCGAACACGGCCACGTTGGCGCCGGCGCCCTTGGCGCTCGGTCCCGCGTTGGGTGCGTTGTAGATGCTGTTGGTCTGCGACGGGGTCAGGCCGCTGCAGCCGGGGCCACCGCCGTAGCCGTTGTACGGTCCGTCTGGCGGGATCGCCTGGAGCTGAGCCAGGGTGGTCGGATACGGGATCTCGCAGCTCGGCTCGCCGCTGGTGTGGTGTCCGGTCGGGCCCGACCGGGTGAGCTGATAGGTCGGATGCAGCCGGACCGTGTCGGTCAGCCCCACAACGCCGAGTACGCTCGGCGCGATGCGGGCGGGCACCGAGGCCGCCGTGGCGTTGGCGTAGAACTTCACGCCCCGGGCGTTGCGGTAGTTGTCGATGGTCGTCGCGAAGGCGGTATCGATCTGGGCGCTGCTCCCGACCGCCCGAAGCAGGAAGGGCGTCAAGGTCCGCTGCACCCTCAGCCCCTCGCCCCGCAGGTACGCGGTCGCCGCCCGCACCGTGGCCCGCGAAGGCGCGAACCTGGAGTCGAACTGGCCTTTGGCGAGCCAATGGTGGTAGCCCGCGCTCCCGCGCGTGTACAGGGCCTTGAGCAGCGAGTTGAGGCCCGCCTCATTGCCTGGCCGCAGCACCACCTCGACGCTCATCTTACTGACCGACAGCTCGCTGGTCTTAGTCGCGCTGATCGGCAGGAAGCTGCCCGGGATCTTTGCCATGCTCTTCGTGGCTGACGCCGCTGCCCCGCCGGCCGCTGTCGCCGCCGTCGCCGCTGTCGCAGCTGCCGACAGCGAACCTGCCGCGGTCACGACTATTACAAACAGGCGAATTCCTCGCCGGAGAGTCATCCCCACTCCCTCCTCGGCGCCTCCGGCATCGCGTTGACACGAACCGAAGGACGCCATTGTCCTGAATGACCAGCTACAGCATGCTCCGCTACACGCCGGTTTGTCGAGCGTGAGTGTCGTCAAGTGACGTGAGGGTCGTCAGGTGATTCGGCGGTGCCGCCGCGTTTTCACCACGGCTGGGCAGCACGGTTCGGGATGCGAGCAGGCAAGACGGGCGGTCGTTGTCGTGGGCTAGGCGTAGGCTCCCGAAACAGTCGATCAGGTCAGCGATGGTCTGGGGGTTTGTGCCGCATGAACGGCGACGGGTTGTCTGGCGACGGGCTGGCTAGCACCGGGCTTGGGCTGGTGGTGGGGACCGTTCCCGCGACGCCGCTCCAGTTCTCCGTAGGGCTGGCTCCTGGTCAGTACGCGCAACTTGACGACGTCGTGGTGACACAGCGGCCGTTGCCCGGGCAGCAGCAGGTGCGGATCGCTGGCGTGGTGACGAACGTGGAGGCCGTGCACGAGGGCGCCAGGTTCGCCTCCGACGTGTTCTTGATCGAGCAGGGTGCGCTGCCCGCGGAGGTCTGCGAGGTGGCCGAGGTGACCGTGACCAGGGTGGAGCCTGAGTTGTACGTGCCGCCGCTGCCGGGTGCCACGGTCACCCGCGCGGTCGGGGAGCAGCGGGAGTCGGCGCTGTACTTCGACCAGATGGACGGGTCGCGGGTGCCTGTCGGGTTCGGCCGCGACGGCCAGCCGGTCTACGTCAACTTCGAGTTCATCGACGGCACCAGGGGCGCGCACGTGTCGATCTCGGGCGTGTCAGGGATCGCGACGAAGACCTCGTTCGCGATGTTCTTGCTGCACTCGATCGCCAATTCCGGCGTGCTAGGGGGCGAGGCGCACAACACCAAGGCGCTTGTGTTCAGCGTCAAGGGCGAGGACCTCTTGTTCCTTGACTACGCCAACAGCAGGCTCAAGCCGGCCGACCAGGCCAGGTACGTCCAGCTCGGCCTGCCTGCCGCGCCGTTCGGGAACGTGCGGGTGTTCGCGCCGCCGCGCAAGGGCGACCCCGCAGGCACCCCGGACGTGTTCGCGCGGGACCGGGCGGTGAGCCCGTTCTTCTGGACGCTTGCCGAGTTCTGCGAGCAAGAGCTCCTCCAGTTCGTGTTCGCCGACAGCGAGGACGAGCGCGCCCAGTACACGATGCTGATCGCCCAGGTCGCGGCCAGGTTGCGACGCGACGCGGTCAGGGCCGGGGACGAGGGCGCGGTCAGGGTCCAGGGGGTAGACGCGGCCAATGACAAGATCATCCGGACCTTCGGCGACCTGGTTGGCTTGCTCGAGGCCGAGCTTGGCGACGACGCCACCCGCGGCTCGTGGGTCGCAGGGAGCACGGTCACCGGCAGCGTGAACGCGCTGCTGCGCAGGCTCCGCTCCGCGGTCGCGCCGCTCAGCGTGATCGTCCGGGGCGACCTCGCCCATAAGGGAGAGCGCTCGATCACGACCTCGCGCGCCCAGGTGACCGTGATCGACCTGCACAACCTGCCCGACCGGGCGCAGCGGTTCGTCGTCGGCGTGACGCTGCGCACCGAATTCGCCCGCAAGGAGCGGCAGGGCACGTCGCGCCCGCTGATGTTCGTGATGCTCGACGAGCTCAACAAGTACGCCCCGCGCGAGGGGGACAGCCCGATCAAGCAGATCCTGCTCGACCTGGCCGAGCGCGGCCGGTCGCTTGGCGTCATCCTGATCGGCGCACAGCAGACCGCGAGCGAGGTCGAGCGGCGCATCCTGGCGAACTGCGCGATCAGGGTGGCTGGCCGGCTGGACGCCGCCGAGGCGCTCCGGCCCGAGTACGGGTACCTTCCTCCGGCCCAGCGCCAGCGTGCCACGCTCGCCAAGCCCGGCACGATGTTCATCGCCCAGCCCGATATCCCGGTTCCGCTCGCCGTGGACTTCCCGTTCCCCGCGTGGGCGACCCGGCCCAGTGAGAAGGGGGAGTGGGCTGGCCACGACGTGGGCCCGGCCAGCCCGGCCGACCCGTTCGCGGCCATCCCCGGCGCCGACGATGACCCTCCGCCGTTCTAGGCAGGCGGCACGCAAGCCGGTGGCGGGCAGCGACGGGCTGCATGGGAGCGCACGAGGAGGTCAGCATGAAGATCTTGCACACCAGCGACTGGCACGTAGGCAAGGTGCTCAAGGGCAGGGACAGGCACGACGAGCACGAGGCGGTCCTGCGCGGCATCGTCGGCGCCGCCAGGGAGCACGACGTGGACCTGGTCCTGGTCGCTGGCGACCTGTTCGAGACCGCCGCGCCCGCGGCGAGGTCGCAGGGGCTGGTGATGCGGACGCTGCTCGCCTTGCGCGAGGACGGCAGGCAGGTCGTGGTCATCGCGGGGAACCACGACAACGCGGCGCTGCTCGACTCGGTGTACCGGCCGGCGCTTGGCCAGCTCGGGCTGCACGTACTCGGCACGCCCAAGCGGCCAGACGCGGGAGGAGTGCTGACGCTGCGCACTCGTGACGGCGAGGCGGCCCGGGTCGCCGCCCTGCCGTTCCTGTCGCACCGGTTCGCGGTCCGCGCCGCCGAGATCTTGCTGCACGAGTTCGCCGAGCACACGCTGGACTACGCGCGGCGCATGCAGGCGATCACCGCGTTGCTCACCGAGGGCTTCACCGCCGACTGCGTCAACATCGTCATGGCGCACGCCACGCTGCTCGGCGGGCGCCGGGGCGGCGGCGAAAGGGACGTGCAGACCAGCCTGGACTACGAGCTTCCTGCCAGCATGTTCCCGGCCACCGCGCACTACGTGGCGCTCGGTCACCTGCACAGGCAGCAGGAGATCGCCGGCCCGTGCCCGACCTTCTACTCGGGCTCGCCGCTTGCGATCGACTTCGGCGAGGAAGCGAACGAGCCTGCCGCGCTGATCGTGACCGCCGAGCCGGGAATCCGCGCGGACGCCAGATCCGTGCCGATCACCGGCGGGCGGCGCCTGCGCACGATCCGCGGCACGCTCGACCAGGTGATCGCCGAGGGCGAGCAGGCAGGGGATGCGTACCTGCGGGTCGTGCTCGCCGAATCGAGCCGGGCCGGCCTGGGTGACCTGGTGCGGGACAAGCTGCCGAACGCGCTCGAGGTGTCGCTCGACGACGCGCACCGCAAGGGGCGCGGCGGCGCCGGGGAAAAAGGCCGGCCGAGCAGGGCCGGACGAAGCCCGCGGGATTTGTTCGCTGATTACCTGACCGAGAATGACATCGATGACCCGCGGGTCGGGACTATGTTCGCTGAATTGCTCGA
>JASIBM010000016.1 GCA_030045175.1 Streptosporangiaceae bacterium
TGATCACCAAGGTTTGGCACGCTGGCCGGGTCGGTGACCCTCGTCCGAGCGGTCGCCATGATCGACCCGGGCATGGCGCCGGACCGGCCCTTCTGCGCATTCTCGCGACATATTCTAGTGGTCTAATGGCGTTTTGTTCGGGCGTTATACGGCGCGCGTTCATCTACCAGCGGTCTTGCGATGATGGAAAGGCCTTCAGCATCGGGATTACCCGACGCTGCTGCTGGGGCTCAGCCAGTGCCATGGCCAGGGCCTTTGCATTGTCATCTATCAGCAGCGACAAACCAGATGATTATAGTCGATTCTGTACCCAGGCCCACTGCCCACGCCGACATTACTCATGATCACGGACGATTATTTACAAATACGACTGAGAGGCGTCCGTGATCATGAGGGTAGCCGTGTAGGACCGTCGGGCGACGGCTTAGTTCGGGCTGGGCCTGAGCAGGGTGGGTTCTGCTGTGGTGATGAGGTTGTGGAGGGCGCGGCGGTGCTCAGCCAGGACGATGAGCAGGCCGCGCTTGCTATCGGGCAGTTCAGCGGTCATGGCCAGGAGTTGGCGGGCCATCGCCACGTCGTAGATGGGGAGGGGGGCGCCGCTTTTCGCCCACGGGGGGTACTCGATCCGCATGCGGGACAAGCGTCGGCCAGGCCTGCGGCGGCGGACGGCGATCGTACGAGGGGTGGCAGGCGTCATGGCGGGGTTCCTTTCATTAGTGGTTTGTTGCAAGGGGCGTGGTAGCGCGGTCGGGCGCCAGGGCGGGTCTGACCGGCTGAGCGTTGGGCGGCGCGTAGGCGGCGCTGGCGGCATAGGCGTCGTAGGGTTCGGTCATGGCGGTCAGATTTCCAGTTCTGCCCAGACGAGCTTGTAATGGTCCTGCACGCGGCCGACGCCCCAGCGTGTGCATATGGCGGTGATGACGGTCAGGCCGCGCCCGTGCTCGGCGTCGTCTGGGGTTGGCCGCCGGAGGTCGTAGCCGTCGGTCCACTGATCCCAGGCTTCGATGATGAGCTGCCGGTTATTGGCCAAGATCCGCAGGACGATCGGCGGGGGGACTGGCAGGTTGAGTGTTTCCTTGAGCGCCTGGGATGCCCGGAGCGCGTTGGTGAGAAGCACGCTAGCGACGAGGGCGGCGTCGAACTCAAGGTGCGCTAAACCCCATTCCGCGAGGACCGCCCGCGTGTGGTCGCGGGCGCAGCCGATGGCTGTCGGCAGTGCGCCTAGGTCGAGCCTGCTGACCCGTGGCCAGGCAGGGGTCGCAGTACCGGCGTCGGAGCCATGCTCTTGGCGGCTGACGGCACCCAGGCCAGTGTGTCCGGCCGCCGGTACGGTGCCGGTACTGCCGTCTGGCGACAGTTGGTGTGAAGAGCCGTTCACTGCCAAATTCGCCTCTCAACCGTGTCCTTGCTGGCATCATGACCTGTGAAGGTTCCTATGACAAGCTAATCGGAAAGTTTCTTCGGAGAATTTCATGGCACCGTCGTCTAGTCCGACCGTTCGGCGCAGGCGCCTGGCTGCCGAGCTGCACAGGCTTCGGCAAGAGTCCAGGCTGACAATCGAGCAGGTGGCCGAGGCGCTGGAGTGGTCACCTGGCAAGGTCTCCAAGATCGAGAACGCGCGAGTGTCGGTGTTGCCGAGAGACGCCCGCAAGCTCCTTGATACCTACGGCGTGCCCGAGGGCCAGGAGCGGGACCTGCTGCTGTCGCTGGCCCGCGAATCCCGGGCGCGCGGCTGGTGGCAGCAGTACGGCGACGCGGTGCCGGAGTGGTTCGCGACGTACGTCGGCCTGGAGGTCGAGGCGTCGGCCATCTCGGTGTATCAGGCCGAGGTCGTCCCCGGCCTGCTCCAGACGCGGCGCTACGCCGTTGCGCTGCACCGCGCGGCCATGATGAACGTGACCGAGGAAGAGATTGAGCGGAGCGTCGCCGTCCGCATGGAGCGGCAGGCGCGGCTGAGCGAGCCTGACGCTCCGAGGCTCTGGGTGGTGCTCAGCGAGGCGGTGATCAGGCGCGTGGTCGGAGAACGGGCGGTCATGCACGAGCAGCTTCTGAGGCTGATCGAGGCGGCCAGTGCGCCGAACATAACGCTTCAGGTCCTGCCGTTTAGCGCAGGCGCGCACGCGTCGATGGACTCGGCGTTCTCGATCGTGGGCTTCGATCCGCCGACCGATGGCGAGGTGGTCTACTTCGAGCACCCGACATGCTCGCTCTACCTGGAGAAACCCGATGAAGTCGCGCGATATAGGCTGGTCTACGAGCATCTTCGCGCGGCATCGTTGTCTCTGGATGAGTCGAGGCGACTGCTGGTGCGAGCCGCTGAAGACCTGGCGTAAGGGAGATGCGAGATGGAAGCTGACCTGTCGCGTGCCGTGTGGCGCAAGTCGTCGTTCAGCAACGGCAACGGAGGGAACTGCGTCGAGGTCGCGAGCCTGCCCGATGGTGGCCGCGCCGTGCGTGACTCGAAGGACCGGCAGGGACCGGCGCTCCGGTTCACCGCTAGTGAGTGGGCGGCGTTCACCGCTGGCGTGCGGGACGGGGAGTTCGACTAGCGGAGCGGCACTGGCGCCGCATTAGCGCCCGTGCGGGCCGGCCGCGCGCGCTGGCTAGCTCCACGCTGTGCCGCTCGGCCAGGTCGATCACGTCTTCCAGCTCGCGGGGCGTGCGCGTCAGGCGGTCCACGTGCCAGCACGCGATGCCGCTGATGATCCCGGCCAGGACATCGGCTATCAGCCGGTTCCACTCCGGGCGGGGCGTGCCGGTGTAAGCCGACATGTCGTTGTCGGCATACACGCCGGCCCGCCCGCTATTTGCTCGCCTCGCCTCCGGTGGTGACCGCCCGCACGAACCAGGCCGCCTGGGCCAGCGCGCTGTCTGCGGCGGAGAGCAGGCCGGGTTGCAGCGCGAAGTCGTGCCACATCCGCGGCCACCTGGTATAGGTGACGTCCACGCCAGCGGCTGTGGCGCTAGCGGCCAGGCGCTCGGCGTCGGGGGCGAGTAGCTCGTCGGTTCCTGCCTGGACCAGCAGGGGCGGCAGGTCGGTGTGCGTGGCGTTGAGCGGTGAGACCAAGGGATCCGGCCACATCGACGGGCGAGCGTACGCGTTAGCACATGCCTCGAGCCAGCGCGAGCTCAGCAGCACGTCCCGACGCACCAGATGCGGGTTCGCCGCGCGGTCGCTGCCCAGGTCGAGCCACGGCGATAGCAGGATGCACCCCGCGGGCAATTCCCGGCCCTCGTCGCGCAGCGCGAGCAGGAGGGCGAGCGCCAGGCCTCCGCC
>JASIBM010000120.1 GCA_030045175.1 Streptosporangiaceae bacterium
GACGCTAGCGCAGCTTGAGCGGGAGCCCGATGCGTTCCGCGCCGAGGTGGAGTCGTTCATCGACAGGCTGATCTCGCACTATGTGCTCGATGGCGGCAAGCTCGTGGTCAGCCACGCGGGGCTGGCCGAGCGGCTGCAAGGCAGGGCCTCGGCTCGGGTGCGATCGTTTTGCCTCTACGGCGACACGACCGGGGAGACCGATGAGTTCGGCTTGCCTGTCCGGTATCCGTGGGCTACCGACTACCGCGGCCGGGCGATGGTGCTGTACGGCCATACTCCGGTGCCGCAGGCCGAGTGGGTGAACGGCACCATGTGCCTGGACACCGGCTGCGTGTTCGGCGGCCGGCTGTCCGCGCTGCGTTATCCCGAGCGGGAGCTCGTCTCGGTCGCCGCCGCGCAGGTGTACTACGAGTCGGCCCGCCCGTTCCCCGTCGCCGACGCCGCCGCTGGCGCGCCCGCCGTCGGCCCTAGCCAGCCGCAGCGCGATCCTGACGTGCTCGACCTGGCCGACGTGACCGGCCGGCGCGTGGTGCAGACCGCGTATCACGGCGCGATCACGATAAGGGAAGAAAACGCAGCCGCTGCGCTTGAGGTGATGAGCAGGTTCGCGATCGACCCGAGCTGGCTGGTCTACCTGCCGCCCACGATGAGCCCGGTCGCGACATCGGCGGTGGACGGACTGCTCGAGCATCCAGGCCAGGCGTTCGACGCGTTCCGCTCGGATGGCATCGAGTCCGTGGTCTGCGAGGAAAAGCACATGGGCTCGCGCGCCGTCGTGCTGGTGTGCCGCGACGCCGGCGCGGCGAGCGCGCGGTTCGGAGCGACTGCCGGCGGGCTCGGCGCCGCGTGGACCCGCACCGGGCGCTCGTTCTTCGACGCGGAACTGACCAGCGAGCTGCTCGGCCGGCTGGCAGCCGCGGTGGCCGCCGCTGGATTGTTCGATGAGCTCGGGACCGGCTGGGTGCTGCTAGACGGCGAGTTGCTGCCGTGGAGCGCCAAGGCCGCCGACCTGATCCGGAATCAGTACGCCGCCGTCGGCGCAGCGGCCTGCCACGTGCTGCCCGAGGCAATCGGCGCGCTTGAGCAGGCGGCCGGGGCCGGCCTGGACGTCGCCGCGCTGCTCGATCGCACCAGGGCCAGGGCGGCGAACGGGGCGGCGTTCCGTGCCGCCTACCGCCGGTACTGCTGGCCGACCGCCGGGCTGACCGGCGTCAGCTTCGCCCCGTTCCAGGTGCTCGCCAGCGACGGCGCGACGTACGCCGACCGTCCGCACTCCTGGCACCTGGACATCGCCGACCGGCTCGCGGCCGCGGAGCCCGGCCTGGTCGCCACGACCGGCCGGGTCTACGTGGACCTATCGGACCCGGCCTCGGCGGCCGCGGCAACCGCGTGGTGGGAGTCGCTGACCTCGGCGGGGGGACGGGAAGTGGGGGGCGGGCGCGAAGGGATCGTGGTCAAGCCGGCCGGAAACCTGACTCGTGGCAGGCGCGGGCTGGCTCAGCCTGGGCTGAAGGTACGCGGGCGGGAGTACCTGCGCATCATCTACGGCCCCGACTACACCGAGCCAGCCAACCTGGCCAGGCTCCGCCAGCGCGGGCTCGGCCGCAAGCGCTCGATGGCCGCGCGTGAGTACGCGCTCGGGCTCGAGGGTCTCGACCGGCTCGCGCGAGGCGAGCCCCTGTGGCGGGTGCACGAGTGCGTGTTCGCCGTGCTCGCGCTCGAGTCCGAGCCAGTCGACCCGCGCCTGTGATCAGCGCTATGTTGCTATACATAATAGTTCCGTCAGTGGTACAGTACGGTAATGATACCGTGTACGGCATAGTTTTGATTTCGGAGGGAGGCGAGCCATGAATGAACTGTCAGTAGCAGAAGCAGCGGAGCAGCTGGGGGTGTCTGCACGCCGTGTGCGTGCTCTCCTGGAGCATGGCCGCCTGGAGGGCCGGCAAGTTGGAGGCCGCTGGCTGCTGCCTTCAGATCAAGTGGAGAGCAGGCGAGCCGCAGCCCCGGCGGCAGGGCGCCCGTTGTCCCAGGCGGCAGCGTGGGGGGTAATCGCGGTCCTTGCGAACGCCAATGACGGCTTGAAGGACCTGTCTCCCCAGGCAAGATCCCGTGCTCGTGCCCGAGCTGCCAAGCTTCGCCTGCTGCAGCCCGCTGAGGTGGCCGTGTGCTGGCGGTCGGCACTGCGCAGGCGCGCTCGGGCAAGCGGGTTCTACGCGCATCCGGGTGTCATAAAGGCACTGCTAGACGACCCGAGAGTTGTACGCAGCGGCATCAGCGCAGCTCACGACCATGGCGCCAACCTCATGGTCATGAGCGGCGCGGAAGCCTATGTGCGCGCCAGGGACGTGCCTGGCCTCATGAGCATGTATGCACTCAACCCTGAGCCTGGTGTCCACGCCGACGTACGACTCCACATTGTGGAGGATGGGGAAGCTTCTTGGCTTTTCCGCCGATCCGTCGCTCCGGCTGCCGTCGTCGCGGCCGATCTGGTCGAGCGTGACAATCCGCGCGACCGGGCCGCAGGATTGAAACTGGCAGCAAGAGTATGAGCGACAACGCTCCTGTCATTGTGATGCCGCCACTCGGTCAGACCTTGTCGCATATCTGGCATCTCCTGTTCGACCTGTCTGAGCACATGCCAGGCGTGTGGTGCCTCATAGGTGGGTTGATGGTCGCCCTGCATGGTCTCGAACATGGGCGTAGCGACTGGCGTCCAAGCGCGGATGGCGACGTACTAGCGAACATTCGCGCTGACCCGACTGCGCTGCGAAGAATCACAGAGTTCCTGACCGTACGGTCATTTGAGCCCGACCCCGGGCCGGACGGAATTGTTCACAGGTTCAAGGGGCACCTAGGCTCGGACGAGATCGTCATCGACCTTCTTGCGCCTGATAATCTCGGTGCGCGTGCAGACCTGACCACTAGTCCTCCTGGAAGGACAATCCAGGTGCCAGGAGGTACTCAAGCGCTGAACCGCGCCGAATACGTGCAGCTAGAGGTCGCGGGCAGGATAGGTCGTATCCCACGACCGACCTTGCCAGCAGCTATTCTCGCCAAAACCGCTGCACTGACCCTACCGGGGGATCCGGAGCGGCACTTCCAGGATCTCGCCTTCCTGCTTGCGCTTGTGCAGGATCCGTTGGCGGCTCGGTCAGAGCTGACCGGATCGGAACGCCGAAAGCTCCTTCAGTGCCAGCTAATCGATCGAAACCATCGAGCATGGCGCTACTTGACCGAATCGGACGCCAACGCGGGCCGCGCTGTCCTGCAGCTCCTCGGCTCTGGTGGTGGGACTACCTAGGGCCGTCCTGCGCGACCTCGCCGCCCGCATCACCAGCGACCGAACGCAAGGCCAGGTCCACCCGTCTGTGACGACCGCAGATGGCCCGCGGACGAGACGCAGGCCGGTCCAGCGGGCATGACCAGCATGGATCCCGCAAGGATTCCGCCGATGGCGCTAGAAGTTCGCTAGGCCGGGCAGCCAGGCGGTCGCAGCGGCGCACAATCGCGTCATGGCCGATGCGTGCTGGGGGGAACCGGTGCGGCCTGGAGTCGTGGCCGCGAGCCGTCGCTTGATCGAGTTGGTGCGGCGCGGATGACCGTCATCGATGGCATCCTGCTCGCGATCTCGGTCGCGGCGTTCGTCTACCTGGCCATCGCCGTCTTCCTGCCCGAGCGGTTCTAGGCGAGGTGACTGTCTACGAGGGAGTCCATGAATGGCTGACGCAGCGCT
>JASIBM010000121.1 GCA_030045175.1 Streptosporangiaceae bacterium
GCTAGGTTGGAACCATGCACCTTGGCGCCGTGAAGGAAGCGCCGGCCCTCGCACTCGCCTGCGGTGCCGCTGCGGCGGCCAGGAATGCGCGCGGCCTGGTCGAGGACGCCGAGCTGCTGTCCGGAGCGGGCCGCCTGGCACGGGCGTATTCGCTGGCCGGGCTCGCGGTCGAAGAGGTGGGCAAGGCCGACAGCCTGGCCGACCTGGCGGCCATGCCCGCGAACCTGAGGGCGCGGGCGCCGGTCGGGCGGCTGCTCGAGTGGCACCAGATGAAGCTGATAATGGGCCAGCTGACCGCCGCGGTTCCGTTCGGCCCGCCGGACAAGTCGCCTAGCATGCCCGCCAGGTTTGTCACCATGCCCCTGAGCGAGGTCACCGGGATGCTTGCCGAGGCGCAGGCGTTCGCCGAGGACGTCGACCGGCTCAAGCAACGCGGCCTGTATGTAGACGTGGACCGCAGCGGGCAGATCCGCGAGCCGTGCGAGGTCACCGCGGCCGAAGTCCGCGAGCAGCTAGACCGGGCGTGGCGGGCCGCCCGGGCGGTCGATGCGCTGCTTGACCCCAGCGCGCCGCCGCTCTGGCTGGCCAGCCCAGATGCGGCTGGAGTCGAGTTCTCGCGCGCGCTGGTCAGCGCGTTCAGCGAGCTGGGATCTGCCCGAAGTCCCGAGGCTGCCGCGGACGTGCTGCGCAACGCTGCCGCCAAGGTTCGAGATCAGATGTAGTCAGTTGAGGATCCGCTCCCGCGCGTGGTCACTGCTCGTCGGCGAAGTCGTCTGCTGCTGCGAGGCTGCGGGCGTACTGGTGGATCAGGTTGTGCATCCGGTACCGGCGTGGCGCCGGCTCGGCGAGCAGCCCGTCGGCGTGCAGCTTGTCGAGGGTGCGGATGGTGTCGTCATAGGGCAGGCCGCTCAGGGCGGCGGCGGCGTAGGGGTCGATGTCCGGGCCGGGGTGCAGGCCGAGGTGCACGAAGAACCGCTGCTGCGGGGTGCTCAGGTACTGGTAGGACAGCTCGAACGCGGCGGCGACGGTGCGGTTCTCGGTGCTGACGGTCAGCAGCTTGGCCTTGGTCTGGTCGATCAGGTAGGCCATGTCCCAGGACCGGTGCCGGGCGAACAGGCCGGCCAGCAGCGTGATCGCCAGCGGCAGGCAGCCGCACAGCCCGGCCATGTCGGCGACCAGGCCTGGCTCGGCCCTGGCGCGGGGCGCGAGGGTGGTGAACATGGCCTGGGCGTCCTCGGGCGGGAGCGTGTCCAGCGGCATGGGCATCAGGGCGGCGGGCAGGTCACCGAGGTAGCGGCGGCTGGTCACCAGCACCAGGCACCCGGCGGCGCCGGGCAGCAGCGGGGCGACCTGGCTGCTGCTGGCGGCATTGTCGAGAATGAGCAGCACCCGCTTGCCCGCCATCCTGGCCCGCCACGTCGCCGCCCGCCCGCCCAGGTCGGCGGGAAGAAAACGGGCATCCGCCCCGTCTGCTGCTAGCAGAGACGCCAGGGCGTCGGCCGGGTCCACCGGGCGACACCCGGGTGTGTGGGCATGCAGGTCGATGAACAACTGGCCGTCAGGGAACTCACCGGCGACCAGGTGCCCGACATGCACAGCCAGCGTCGTCTTGCCGACCCCGGGCATGCCGTCGATCGCATGGATGGCCACCACCCTGCCCGCCTGCGCCGCCCCGGCCACCGCCCCTGCGATCTCGGCCAGTTGCTCCTGGCGGCCGGTGAACGCAACCGTGTCCGCCGGCAACGTGTTCACGGCCCGGCGGGTATCCCCGGTCTCGCCCGCGCCGCCCGGTGCCTGGCTAGCGGCATGGCTCTGAAGGAGGGCGTGCAGCAGCTTGACCTCCAGATCCTCCGGACTGGTTACCATCGCGACGAGGACTCCTGCCTTGGGCAGCCGCGCCCGGAACGCCCGCTGCCGGGCCTGCAGATCTGGGTCACGGTCCAGCAATCTCGCCGCCGGGATCGGCAGCGCCGCATCCTCATCGAGCAAGAACACCAGCCGCGGCAGGCCGACCTGGGTGGCTGTCTCGAACTCCAGCTCCGTATACGACACCTCCGGGCGGTCCTGGACCGGCGAGCCGTACCGCAGTCCTATTAGCCCGACGTACACGTCGCACTCGCTCACCTGGCGTATGCAATAGTCCGCTTGCTTGCCTTCGCGCGCGGCGAAATACGCCATGTCCGTGACCGCGTCCCCCGCTCGCGCCACCGCAGCCTCCGCCGCTGCCACGAACGAGCGGGATCCTGGAAACTGGCGCAACTCCAACGTATGACTCAAGAACACCCGCCGAATGGCCACCATGACCACACGCTATGCCATACGCCGGGCCACCACGACCATCATGCCCATTCCCGACAAACGACGTCGCCAGGGCAGTCGTTCACGTCTTCTGATCCTGCCGCCTGCAATTCCGATTTAAGCTTATGAGCAGCTCAGCGGGCTAGTCGGAGCTGAAAATCTACCGGAATTGGTGACTTCTTCCCACCATGAAAGACGTTAATCACCTGACAACGGGCGGCTGCGCGCTCCGCGCCGGGCAGGAACAGGCGCTGGGCCGGCTCTTGGATTATTACCAGCAAACTGCGGCTGTCGCCCAGGCCCTCCTGGCCCGGCAGACACGGTCAGGCACCCGCTCCGTCACGGCGGCACTGTCCGCTGTCCCGGCCCTGGGGGACGCTGGGCAGGCGCTGGCGTGGGC
>JASIBM010000122.1 GCA_030045175.1 Streptosporangiaceae bacterium
CGCTACGGTCAGCCAGGGAAAGTTGGTCATGAGTTATCAGCGCCTCATCGCAGCTAGAGCCGCACCAGCAGCAGGGCGCCGACCAGCAGCACGGCGCCAACGAGCATGGAAAGAGCGTAGGAACGGACGAAGCCGGTCTGTACCTTGCGCAGCCGCCCCGAGCTACCGCCCATCGTGGCCGCGATGGTGTTGACCAGGCCGTCCACGCCCCGGTTGTCGAAGAAGACCGACAGCCTGGTGAGCCACTGGCCTGGCCGCATCAGCACGGACTCGTTGAACGCGTCGCCGTACAGGTCCTTGCGCGCGGCGACCGTCGCGAAGCTGCCGCGCGGCGCCGTGACGGGCACCTCGCGCCTGCCGTACATCGCCCAGGCCCCGGCGGCGGCGAGTATCACGAGCGCGAGCGTGGCCAGGCTCAGCGGCGAGAAGATCCCCGCCCAGCCTTCGGCCCTCGGCGGGGTGCCGACCACCGGCCGCAGGAAGTCGATGAGCCGGTTGCTCAGCATCAAGAACGCGCCGCCGCACAGCGAGCCGACGGCAAGGACCACCATCGGCGCCGTCATGACCGGCGGTGACTCGTGCGGGTGGGCGTCGTCTTCCCAGCGCCGCTTGCCGCCGAACGTCATCAGCATCACCCGCGTCATGTAGAACGCGGTGATCGCGGCGCCCACCAGCGCCGCGGTGCCGAGCAAGGCCCCGGACGTGCCGCCCTTGTGGTATGCCGCCTCGATGATCGGGTCCTTGGTGAAGAACCCGGAGAACGGCGGCACTCCGATGATCGCGAGGTACCCGAAGCCGAACGTCACGAACGTGATCTGCATGACCGTGCGCAGGCCACCGAACCTGCGCATGTCGACCTCGTCGTTCATCCCGTGCTTGACCGAGCCCGCGCCGAGGAACAGGCCGGCCTTGAAGAACCCGTGCGCGAGCAGGTGAGCGATGGCCAGGGCGTATCCGATCGGGCCGAGGCCGGCCGCGAGCATCATGTAGCCGATCTGGCTCATCGTCGAGCCGGCCAGCGCCTTCTTGATGTCGTCCTTCGCGCACCCGATGATCGCGCCGAACAGCAAGGTGGCAGCGCCCACGATGGCGACGGTCAGCCTGGCGTCGGGCGACAGGTTGAAGATCGGCGCCGACCTGACGATGAGGTAGACCCCGGCGGTCACCATCGTCGCGGCGTGGATCAGGGCAGAGACCGGAGTCGGGCCTTCCATGGCGTCGAGCAGCCACGATTGCAACGGAAGCTGCGCCGACTTGCCGCAGGCACCCAACAGCAGCAACAGGCCGATGGCCGTGATCGTGCCCCCGCCAGCGGCGCCGACCTTGCTGAACACCCCGGAGAAGCTGACCGACCCGAATGTGGCGAACATCAGCATGATCGCCAGCGACAACCCGGCGTCGCCGACCCGGTTGGCGATGAATGCCTTCTTGGCCGCGACCGCCGCCGCGGGCTTGACCTGCCAGAACCCGATCAGCAGGTAGGACGCCAGGCCCACGCCCTCCCAGCCGACGTACAAGGCCACGTAGTTGTCGCCGAGCACGAGCAGCAGCATGGCCGCGATGAACAGGTTCAGGTACCCGAAGAACCTGCGCCGCTCGGGATCGTGGCTCATGTAGCCGATCGCGTAGATGAGGATCAGCGAGCCAACCCCGGTGATCAGCAGCACGAAGCAGATCGACAGCGGGTCGAGTAGCAGCCCGAGCGGCACCCGGAACCGGCCGATGGCCGGGATCCACGTGTAGACCTGGTCGTCCCTGGAACGCTGCGCGGCCGGGTAGCCGAGCATCGCGGTCAAGCAGACGACGCCGTAGCAGAAGGCCGCCAGCGACATCGCCACGCCGAGCAGGTGGCCCCAGGCGTTCGTCCGCTTGCCGCCAAGCAGCAAGACGGTCGCGCCGAACGCGGGAAACGCGAGCAGCAGCCAGGCGTAGTGCTGCACGCCGACGGCAGGCAGCGTGGTCAAGGCCACGGCAACTCCCTGGTTCAGTATTTCAGCAGGTTGGCGTCGTCAACCGACGCCGACCTTCTGGTGCGGAAGATCGCGGTCAAGATTGCCAGGCCGACGACCACCTCGGCAGCCGCGACGACCATCACGAAGAACGCGATGACCTGGCCGTCAAGGCCGCCGTGCAGCCTGGCGAACGCGATGAAGGCAAGGTTCACGGCGTTGAGCATCAGCTCGACGCACATGAACACCACGAGCGCGTTCCTGCGGACGAGGACGCCGACGCCGCCGATCACGAAGAGTATCGCGGCGAGCGCCACGTAATCACCCGGGCTTATCACGATTCCTCCTCATCTTGCTCGACGACCTCGCCGCCGATCGCGGCCTTGCCGTTGCGGGCCGGGACGGGGGCGCGCTCGCCGGTCTGGGTGGCAGCGCGTTCACCGCCCTCAAGCGCCCGGTTGGCGAGCACGCCGCTCACCGACAGCCTGGATTGCGAGCCGTCAGGCAGCAGGGCGGGCATGTCCACCGAGTTGTGCAGCGCGTAGGTGCCAGGGCCAGGGAGCGGCGTCGGCCTGCCGCTGGCCACCCGGCTGCGCGAGAGCGACCGCTGCGTCGGGCGCGGGCTGGTCCGCTCACGATGCGCCAGCA
>JASIBM010000123.1 GCA_030045175.1 Streptosporangiaceae bacterium
CCCTGCGGTCGCCGTACAGTGCCCGGTCGATCAGATCTTGCAGGCGCACCCGCGCCGGGTTGAACCCGATCGCGACGATGACGCTGGCCGCGACGGCGCTGGACAGGCTCACCTTGCTGCGCACCAGCGAGTCAAGCAGGGCGACCAGGCCGACATAGGCGGCGGCCGCGAGCAGGGCAGCGAAACCGATGTTCACCGCCGTCCAGAGCGGAGCAAGACGGCTGTAAAACGGGATCGCGATAAGGACAGACACCTCATAATGGCCGACCCGCTGCGGAGCGGGGTTCGCGTTCATCGCCGTGAACAGGATGCCCTCGGTGATCGCCACCCAGAGGAGCCAGCGCCACCGGGGCCCGGCCGTGCGGCCATCGGGAAAAAGCACCAAGGCGACCGGCAGGAACAGCCCGATCGACATCGTCCACGGATAGTCGAACACCGTGCCCCAGGCACGCAGCGTCCACAGCGACCAGCCGGATTCGGCACCAAAGAAGACAATCTGGTACGCCGCCGCCGACATCGCGTAGCCAACGCCGCCGGCCAGGAACAGCCACCCGATCGGGTTCCTCGGGCGATGAAAGGCCAGGAGCGCGCCGCAGGCGCCGAACGTGAGGCCGATCAGGCCGTTGGTCACAAGGAAGTTGTTCACGGCCTCGTCGATCGAGATGCCGCGGACCAGCGCTACCGCGACGGCCGCAGCCACCTCGGCGACGGCAGCGCTCAGCAGGCCGGCCGCGCGAATCCGCGATGTGCGGCTCTGGCCGAATGATTCACCATGCACCCCGCCATTATCGGCCGGTGATGCTCCCAGGGGCCTGGGTGCGCGCACCCATCACGGCCGGGCGAGCTTCCCGGGCCAACGGGAAGCCGGTCCCTGGCCGGCCGGATCGCGGCTGCCGCATGCTCGGCGGCATGAACACATCATCCGAATCACAGGAGCACACGATGAAGTCCCCATTCACCCCGCTGGCCGCGATCCTCGCGGTACTCGGACTCGAAGACCTGATCATCATCCCGTTCATGGTCCAGGCACACCCCCAGCCGCCCATGGCCGCGATCATCGCGTCCGGCGTGCTCGGCGCCGCCACCCTGGCCAGCATCCCCGGCCTCGCGCGAGGGCGCCGCTGGGCCTTCTTGACGACCCTGGTCTGCCGGATCGTCGACGCGCTGAGCGGCGCGCTCGGCGCGGCGGGCGGCTCAACCAACCTGCTCAAGGTGGCCGCCTTGGTCGCGCTGGTGCTGTCCGTCGCCGCCATCGTCATGCTCGTCCGGTTCAGCCGCCGCCGCGGCGTCAGCGCCGTCAGCGCCGCCTAATGCCACCGAGAGAAAACCAGGAACCCAGAAGGAGAACGCAACAATGAAGCTCATCACCCGCATCACCGCCGCCGCGGCCGCCACGCTCACCTGCGCCGGAGCCTTCGTGCTCCCCGCCCTGGCCAGCACGCACGGCACCACTAACACGCTGACGTTCATCTCCGTCGGCAACAAGATGGTCGTCTTCTCCAAGACGTCGGTCGGCTTCCAGGAGACCGACACCACCAAGGCCGGCAAGATCATCGGGTTCGACGAGACCATCTTCAAGGCCACCTCGCCGACCTCCAGTGCCGGGAACGTCACCGTCGACATCAAGGGCGGCATGCTCTACGGCACGTTCACCATCAGCCGCACGACCGGCAAGATCACCAACGGCATGGTGACCGGCGGCACCGGCATATTCCTTACCGCCACAGGGACGTTCACGGCCAAGGCGATAAGCCGCAGCAAGACGGCGGTTACCGTCACCTACAGCAGCTAAGGCACGTCAGCCGCACCACGGGCGGGACAGTACTCACATCGAGACTGTCCCGCCTTCCTGTCAGCCAGCCAGTGAGATGGATTACCGCGGCCACGATAGGGGTTCAGGCGCTCACCTGGGGAAGGAGAGGCTAGGTGAAGCAGAGCATCGGATTCATCGGCCTCGGCAACATGGGACTTCCGATCGCGCGCAACCTGGCGCTGGCTGGCTACCAGCTGCGGGTCTACAACCGCACCGCCGCCAAGGCACGGCCGCTGCTTGACCTCGATGGAGTAAGCCAGGCGCGGGCGCCAGCCGAGGTCGCCGAGCCCGGGGGCGTCGTGCTGAGCATGCTTGCCGACGACCGCGCGGCTGAGCAGGCCACGGCCGGGCTGGCGGATAAGCTCGGTGCGGCCGGCTTGCATGTGTCACTGAGCACGATCGCGCCGACGACAAGCACCCGGCTGGCGCGGCAGGGCTGCGGGTACGTCGCCGCGCCGGTGTTCGGGCGGCCAGATCGGGCCGAGTCAGGGCAACTGATCGTGCTGTCCGCGGGCGCGTCGCGCGATCGGGCGCGCGCCAGGCCACTGCTCGATGCGATCGGCTCAGCGGTGTTCGAGCTGGCCGAGGACCCCGCCAGCGCAAACGCGGTCAAACTGGCAGGAAATTTCTTGCTGATGAGCGCGCTGGAGGCGATGGCCGAGGCGTTCGCCTTCGCTGAGAAGCACGGCGTGCCGCGCGCACGAGTCGCCGAGGTGCTGACAACGACTCCGCTGATGGCCAACGTCTACCGGGGCTACGGCGCCGCGATCGCCGCCGGGACGTTTAGCCCGGCAGGATTCAGCCTGCGGCTGGGCCGCAAGGACGCCCGGCTGCTACTGGAGGCCGCCTCCGCGCGGGACGTGCCGATGCCGGCGGGTCACCTGGTCATGGACCACTTCACCGCGTCGGTCAACAAGGGCCGCAGCGAACTGGACTGGTCGGCGCTGGCGATTGAGGTATTTGAGTCAGCCGGCCTAGGCTAGCCATAATCCGCTTGCCGCGAGCGCGCGCACAAGGGCTGGGTGCGCGTTGACTCCAGCCTCCTCGCGACCGAGAACAGCGCCATCACCAGCGGTGCCTCCGTCGTGAGCAGCTCGTGGGGCGACGATCTCGGCGACCCTGTTCACCGGCGCGGCCACCGGCTCGCTCGCTCGCATCCGCCGCTGGCGGGGTCTTGATCTTCAGAGCTATCTCTGAGCTTACGGTCAGTGACCGCTGAGGGCGCCCGCGCACAGTGATCTGGTGTGCGTGCCCGGAGCAGCCAGACACCAGAACCGGGAGGCGAGCTGGTGAGTGCAGCCATCCAGGACAGATCACGAAGCCGGGGCAGTCAGCGAAACGAGCTGGCCGGGCTAAGCGCTCCGAGCCAGGTCAACGCCCGTAGCTGTGTTCGCTCGCGGCGCGTGCTCACGCTGATGCTGGCCGTCGTCGTCACGGCGGTAGCGGTTGCGGTCTACGCCACCGGGCCGAAGATCATCCCGCCGGCCTGGCTGGCGGCCGGACCACTGCTGGCCTCGCTGGCGCTGTCGCCACGTG
>JASIBM010000124.1 GCA_030045175.1 Streptosporangiaceae bacterium
CGACGGCATGACAGGCCCGGCCCGGTGCGCCAGCAGCCCGCGGCACCGGCTGTTCATCTCGACCATCGACTCGACGATCGGCCGGTCGACGGCCACCGGGCGCTTGCCTGGTAGCAGCTCCTGGATGATCGCGATCGCGCTCGGCAGCTCCGCCGTCAGCTCGTAACGGGGAGCCGGGACGCCGTGGGCGCGGCCGATCACGAGCAACTCGGCCTCCTGTCGTACCCGGGCCAGGTTGCCAGCGGGCTGGCAGGTGAGCACCGACCGGTGCCCATCTGGCCAGCGGACGTAGGCGGCGCCGACCTGCCCGCCCGGGCACGGGCCTTCGTCGGTGAGCGCTATCCCGGTGGCCTCGGCGAGCTCGCGCAGCATCAAGCCGACGTCGATGCGGGCAACGCGCGGGAAGTTCGCCAGCCGGTCCGGCGATGAGCCTGTCATTGACCATGATTTTGGCGACGGAGTCGCCGTCGGGCAAGGCCGGGCGGTGCGCTGGGCGGCTGACTGGATCCTCGGCCCCCGCGCGGCTAACCGGCTCGGGGCGGACCCGACCGCACCGGGCTAATCGACCCGTTAAGGGTCGGAGCCCTACGCTCTAGGACTAAGCTGGTCAAAGGTCGGCTGACCCAGGAGGGGCGGGATGGCGAAGCAGGCACAGACGGCGGTAGAGGCCGTCGCCACTACAGCGCGTGCACTATCCACCGAATCGCCGGGCCGCGCTACCAGGATGCTGATTGCTAGGGCCACCGTACTAGGGTTGCTGGCCCTGTTCATCGGGCTGCCAGCATCCTTGGCATACGCTGCACCTGCTAGCAGGACCGCCGTTGGCATGACGCCAGGATCCAACCTCCCAAGTCCGAACCGCGCTCTAGTCAGAGCGACCGTTGCTGGAACGCCCGCCGAACCTTCATGTACCGTTTCCGTCGATGCGCCATCGTGCAGCAGCGACGATCCGGACCTAACGGTGGACGTAGTTGACTCAGGGGACACGAGTGGGTGTGTCTTTACGTGGAGCGCGAATTGGGGAGACGGCTCAGCTGCGCAGACCGTCACGTTTGACGGCGCTTCCAGTTCTGGCAACTATTACCTGGCCAATCACATCTACCAAAGTCAGACGGCGCAAAACTTCTCCGTTGTCTTTGCGTCAGTCTCGGTGACCGGGCCATGCTCTATTGGCGCCGGTAGCTACACGTTCGCGCTCAGCCCGATACCACCGGTGAGCTGTAAGCCCAAGCTCCCCCACGTCAATCTGAACGTGGCGAGCGTGGTATATGACGAAGCCGTCCGGCTCAATGCATCCGACAAGGTAATACTGTCTGCTTTCGAGGCTGCCTACGTCGAGAGCCGTTTCAATAACTGTAGTAACGGCGACCACAGCTCCGTCGGTGTCTTTCAGCAGCTCAAGAGCTGGGGATCGGTCGCGACTCGCGAGAACGTGGCGGACGCCAGTGATCTCTACCTCGACAAGGCGATTGCCATAGCGAGTAAGCATCCGGATTACACGGCTGCCGAGATTGCCCAGGCTGTCCAAAGGTCGAAGTACGCTGACCGCTACTCCGCAGCGAAGTCGGAGGCCGAGAGCATCCTCTCAGAGGTAGATGGGGAATGATCACGCGCCTGGCCTGGAGCCTGAGACCAGCTCTCGCTTGAGGATCTTGCCCGTGGCTGTCATCGGCAGGCTGTCCCTGAACTCCACGGTCCTCGGGTACTTGTACGCCGCCATGGTCTGCTTGCACCAGGCGACGAGATCGGATTCCGTGATCGTCGCGCCGGCGGCCCGGACCACGTACGCCTTGACCTCTTCGCCGTAGACCTCGTGCGGCACGCCCACGACCGCGGCCATGCTCACCTGCGGATGGGTCAGCAGCACCTCTTCGAGCTCGCGCGGGTAGACGTTGAAGCCACCACGGATGATCATGTCCTTCTTCCTGTCCACGATGTACAGGTAGCCATCGGCGTCCCGCGAGCCGATGTCACCGGTCCGGAACCAGCCCGCCGGGTCGATCGCCGCCACCGTCGCCTCGGGTCGCCCGAGGTAGCCCTTCATCACGTTGTGGCCCCGGATCATGATCTCGCCGGGCTGGCCGACCTCGGCCTCCGCGCCATCCCCGGCGCCGTCCTCGCCGGCCACCCGCACCTCGACTCCCCACACTGGCAGCCCGATCGAGCCGGGCCTGCGCGGTTTGTCGATCCGGTTGAAGGTGGCGATCGGACTGGTCTCCGACAGGCCGTATCCCTCCAGGATCGGCACGTCGAACCGTTCCTCGAAGCGCCGCATGACCTCGGCGGGCAGCGGCGCGCCGCCAGACACGGCCACCCGCAGCCCGGCCGCGATCTTGACCAGGTCGTGCTGCCCCGCGCCTGCCGCCTCGAAGCCGAGCAGCGCGTGGTACATCGTGGGCACCCCGGCGAAGAACGTGACGTGCTCGCGCTCCATCAGGGTGAGAGCCTGCTCCGCCGTGAACCTGGCTAGCAGGACGATCGTCGCCCCGCTGGCGAAGCCCGCGTTCATCTGCACGCTTTGCCCGAAGGAGTGGAACAGCGGCAGCGCGAGCAGGTGCACGTCATGCGGATGCGGCCCGAAGATCCTCGGGGCCAGCAGCGCGTTGTGCACCATGTTGCTGTGCGTCAGCTCGGCGCCCTTCGGCTGCCCGGTGGTGCCGCTCGTGTACAAGATCACCGCCGTGTCGGTCTCGGCCGTCGCCGCCGAGCGGCGGCTCGCCGGCTGATCACCGGCGAACCGGGCGAGCCACTGCTGATCCGTCCCCATCAGGACGAAGTGCTCACAGCCCGGCGTGGCGGCGAACGCGGCGGCGCCAGCGACGCCGATCGGCAGCTCGGCCGTGCCCTCGAAGCAGAAGTACGCCTTAGCGCCCGAGTCGGCCAGGTGATAGGCGATCTCACGCTCAGTCAGCAAGATATTCAACGGCACCACGACCGCTCCTGCCTTCAGGATGCC
>JASIBM010000125.1 GCA_030045175.1 Streptosporangiaceae bacterium
TCCAGCCCGCGGTGCTTGTGCCAGGTGAACAGGTACAGGTCGACGACTTCCTCGCCGCTGGTCACCAGCCCGTAGTACAGGGACTCCACGCCGACCTGGCGGACCGGGCCGAACGGGAACTCGAACGCGTGCCCGCCGACGGTGTGCGGCGCGTGCAGCTCGGCCGGATCCCGCGGCGGCTGGCGCCCGAGCCTAGGCAGTGCTGGCCCGGGGGGGCACTCTGCTGGCCGGGGGGCACCCCCGAACCCCCGATGGCCCGGAACCCCCCGCAGGTCCGTACCGGCGTGCGGGGGCAGCGCGACCCGGTTGAGCGGCTTGCCTGTGGCCGGGCGGATCCCGAACTGCTCGTAGGTCTCGCATTCCTCGTAGAAGGCGGCCGGGGCGATGTCGGACAGCGCCGGGTACTGCTCACCGGTGATATCTGTCTGCGTGATGAGGTACCGCTGCTCGGCGTCAAGCGCCCACACCAGCCGCAGCGTGACCGGATCGGCTCCGGTGGCGAACAGGTCGGCCAGCCTGGCGCCGGACGTGGCGAGCTGGTGGACGGCGCCCTCGAGCTGCCCGGCGGGCACCGGGAGGACGGCGGTCACGAGATCGCCGCCATCGAGTGCATGATCGCCGTGTTCAGGCCGCCTGGAATCCACAGCCCGAGCACGAGCAGGGCCGCCAGCCCGATGCCGAGCGGGACGGCTGCGGCCCAGCGGGCCGCCACCGTCTGGTAAGGGTCGGGCGGTGCCTGCTGCGTGCCGGTGACCATGCCGGCCGTCGTCCGGGCGAACGCGATGAAAGCGACCGCGAGCAATGCCAGCAGCAGCAGTGGCAGCGCCGGGCTGGCCATTGCGAAGCCGGCCCGCACGATGGTCAGCTCGGACAGGAACAGCCCGAACGGCGGGGAGCCGAGCACCGCGAGCGAGGCCAGCAGCAGCACGCCGCCGGTGAGCGGGACGGCTGTCAGCAGCCCGCGCACGCCTGCCGCGTCCCTGGTCCGGTAGCGCAGCGCGACGTCGCCGCCGCCGAGGAAGAGCACGGCCTTGGCGACCGCATGGTTGAGCGTGTGCAGTAGCGCGCCATACAGCCCGAGCACGCCGCCGAAGCCGAGTGCGACCGCGATGATGCCCATGTGCTCCACGGAGGAGTAGGCGAAGAGCCGTTTGAAGTCGCCGCGCCGGACCATGAAGAGCACGCCGACGAGGATCGACGCGAACCCGAACGCCAGCAAGACCGCGTGCGGGAAGGTGGCGCCGAGCCTCGCCTGGGCGATGGCGAGGAACCTGATGATCGCGTACATGCCGGTGTTCAGCAGCGCGGCGGACAGCATGGCGCTGGCCGGGCTTGGCGCCTCGGAGTGCGCGTCGGGCAGCCAGGTATGCATGGGCGCCAGCCCCACCTTGGTGCCGTAGCCGACGACGGCAAGCAGGAACGCCAGCCGCAGCGGCTGCGGCGCAAGCGCGGCGGCGTGTGCGAACAGGTATGGCCAGGTCAGCCGCTGGTCTGAGGTCAGGTGCAGCGCGCTGCCCGCGTAGAACAAGAACAACGTGCCCGCCAGCGCGATCGTCACCCCGAGCGAGCTGATGATCACGTACTTCCACGCCGCCTCCAGCGACCGGGCCTTGCCCTCCAGGCCGACCAGCGCGGCGCTGGCCAGCGTGCTGGCCTCGACCAGGACGAAGAGCAGGCCGAGGTTTCCTGTCTCAAGCGACGCGAGCATCAGCGCGGCGAAGGCCCCGAAGAAGATCAGGTACAACCGGACCTGGAACGCCGACAGCGTCCCTGCGTGCTCCTCGGCGGACAGGTACGCGACCGAGCCGATGGCCGCGAGCAGCGTCACGCCCGCGACGGTCAGCAGGAAGAAGCCGCTGAGCGAGTCCACGTACAAGAAGCCGGCCCAGCCGCGCAGCGGCGCCCGGTGCAGCTGCGCGGCAAGCAGCGCGATGGCGGCCGCCAGCGAGACCATCGCGCCTGCCACGCCGGCCAGGGCAGCGGCTCGCGCCCGTGCGCGCAGCGCCGTCGCGATCGGCCCGGCAAGCGGGCCGGCCACGATGAGCATCGCCAGTATGGTCATCCGCGCAGCCCCCTTAGCTCGGCCGCGCTCGCCTCGGCGAGCTGGCGGGCCAGGCCGGAAACGAACCCGAGCATGATCAGCACGCCCGCCGCGACGTCCAGGAAGATTCCTGCCTCCACGATGAACGGGAAGCTCGCCACCAGCGTGATCGCGCCGAGGAACACCCCGTTCTCGACGATCAGCCAGCCGATCAGCTGGGCCACCGTGTGCCGCCGCACCACCATCGCCAGCGCGCCAAGCAAGATCACCGCCGTGGACAGCGGCACGACGGCGGCCGCCACCAGCCCGTGCGGCAACAGCTGCGGCCTGGTGACCAGGTAGGCGAACGCGGTCAGCGCACCCCCGGCGATCAGCGAGGTCGACAGGCCGATCGAGATCGCCGCGTCACGGGCCAGCGCCAGCCGCCGCAGCAGCAGCCTGCGCGTCGCGACCGGGATCCCGATCCCCTTGATCGCCAGCGTGATCACGGCCAGGATCCATAGCTGCACGCTGTCGAAGGTCCAGGCGGCGACGCCGGCCGCGAATGCCAGCACAACGGACTGCGCGCCGTAATAGGCCACGTACCTGTTGAACAGCTTCGAGCCCAGGCAGGCGAACGCCAGGAGCAAGATCACGACCCCGGACAGGTCGAGCAGCACCCCGGCAGGGCTCGTCGCGGCGAGCTTTTCCACCATCCTCACGCCCCGATCACGTAGGACGTGGCGACGCCAAGCAGCGCCAGCAGGAACGCCGCGCCCAGGAACTCGGCGATACGGAAGAACCGCAGCTTGGCGAACGAGGTGTCCACGATCACGATGGCCAGGCCGCACGCGGCGAGCTTGCCGAGCAGGACCGGGATCGCCAGCAGCGCGCCGGCCAGGCTGGCCGACGTGCCCAGCCCCCACGGGATCACGAACACATTCATGAAAATCGAAGACAGCAAGAACAGCTTCATCCAGCCGCCCCATTTGACCAGGGCGTACTCACGGCCGGAGTACTCCAGCACCCGGCTTTCCTCGATCATCGATATCTCGGTCGTCACGCCCGGATTCTCGACCGGGATCCGGCCGTTCTCTACCAGCACGATCATGAAGAAGGCCAGCAGCCCGAGCACGTGCGTCGGCAGCACCAGCGCGAACGGCGATGCCGCGATCGCGTGGTTCATCAGGTACGGGTTGTCCGAGGCGGACACGGCGCCCACGGTGAAGAACACCAGGATCAGCGCGGGCTCGGCCATGCTGCCGATCCAGCTCGCCCGGCTCGCGCCCAGGCCGCCGAAGGGACTGGCGGTGTCCAGCGCGGCCAGCGAGATCACGAAGCTGGCCAGCGCGAGCACGAACGCGCCGCCGATCAGGTCGGCGAGGAACGCCAGCGGCAGCGGCGTGTTCGTGATGACAGGCACGATCACCGACACGGTCAGGTAGCAGGCGAACGCCACGAACGGAGCGCCGCGCGACACCCATGACGCCTGGTCGCTGAACGCGCTTGCCTTGCGCATCAGCTTGGCCAGATCCCGGTACGGCTGCACCACGCTCGGCCCGCGCTTGGAGCCGACGACAGCCTCGGCGCGCGTGATCACGCCCGCGTACAGCGGCGCGAACGCGAGCACGACAACGCTTTGCAGCACTTGAATGAGGTAAGGCAAATGAGCCTCCGCCTGTCCGAGCCGACGAGCGCCGGGTTACCACAGGTAGAGGCCATCAGCCGGATCGTCCTAGACCCGGCGGTACGCGAGCCTCATCGCGTCACCTTCAGGCTCAACCGTACACTCTCGCCGCCGGTGCCACCAGGGGCACTGACCGCAATCGGGCCGGCCATGCCTGGCTCAGGCTCGGCGAGCCTGATTCAAGGCTCAGGGCGCCGCGCTCACGAGCAGCACTGGGACCGCGCAGGTCCGGGCGGCGGTCTCGGCGATGTGGCCGAGCCTGGGATGGAGCATGCCACCATCGCCGTGGCGGCCGACGACCAGCAGGTCGAAGCCATGTCCGACGGCATAGTCACACAGCGCGACGGCTACCTGGCGCGCCTGCATCGTGTGCAGGTCCACCCTCGCGGGAGCGGCGCTCGTGCTGGCTGCCCGGGTCGCCTCGAACGCAGCCGCGACCCGCAGTGCCTGGCCGGAGGCCTCGGCTGGCCCGTCATGTACTGCCTCGCGGTGCGGCGCCGCCGTCAGCACGGCTAGCGCCACGACATGACCAGCGCTGCCGCCGACCAGGGACGTGGCCGTGCGGAGCGCGGCGACAGCGTCAGCCGAGCCGTCGAATGCCACGAGCACCCGGCGGAACGGCCCGCCAGGCACCGGCGCGAGCGTCGGGTGCTCGCTTGCTGAGGTATTCACCGACGCCAATTGTCCTGCGGGCAATTGGCGCAGGCAAGCGCCTAGCCAAGGTCGGCGGTTCGGGTGGCCGCCGGTGCGCGGAGGGCTTCGAGGAATCGCATCGTGGCCGCGATCGTCTCGGCGCGCCAGAGCAGCAGCGTCCGCTCGAATCCCGCGGCGGTGGCGAGCCGTTCGGCCAGGGCGTCGGCGACGGGCTGGAGCTGGTCGCGCTGCGCGTCAAGCAGGGGCCCTGGGTCGGTGCCGGCCCGGTCGAGCAGGGCGAGCTTTGCCAGTAGCTCGGACCTGATGTCGCGGTTGTGGCCGACGGGCTGGCGCAGCCATGCCGCGGCCAGCGCCCGGCCGCGGCGGGTGGCGCTGAAGGGCGAGCGGGCCGGGCCCTGGCTGGACTGCTGCGGCTCGGTGGCACGCAGGGCGCCGAGCTGTTCCAGCCGTTGCAGCGCACGGTAGATGACCGGCTTGGGGATCCGCCAGATCCGGCCGATCTCGCCGTCGGCATCCAGCAGCCGGACCAGGGCGAAGCCGTACAGCTGCCGTTCGCAAGCCAGGCAGAGCACGATCCACTCGGCTAGTGACAGGGATGGCTCGGCGTGCGCGGGCATGGCCTAAGGTTAGGCGGCGCGGGCAGGCCCAGGGCAACTTACCGGGCCCGCCCGCAGCCGCCTGCCTACAGCAGCGTGGTGATCGCCTTGACTTCGGTATAGGCCTCGATGACCTCGTGACCCATCTC
>JASIBM010000126.1 GCA_030045175.1 Streptosporangiaceae bacterium
CGCCGAGTATGAGTGCAGGAGTGCCCGTGTGCGCAGGAGAGCTTAATCCAACGTATCGGCCTGTTATGCGCCGAGCGCGTCGTGTGCGTATGTGTCGGTTAACTTTGCGCTCGTTGTCTAGGCCGGGATGACTTAATGTTCATCGGCGACCGCTGTTGCGCGAGGGAGTCTGCCATGAGGCCAATGTCGATGTCTGAGCCAGTAACCTGCCTCAAGGTTGTCGCGTGCGGCTTCCGGTCATCGAGCCTGGCAGCCCTGCGTTTCGTAGCGGCTTGCTACCAGACCTCCGTGGCTGATGCCGCACATGTCTCGACTTTCGTATTTTGGGCCGGAGTGGCTGCCATAGCCGGTGATGCGCCCGGTCTAAGTAGAATGTCCCGCGCAGGCGCGCATTTGGGCATGCGCTATACGGTCAGTGCATAGAGAAACCGTAAGATGCTTCTTTGCCTGGATGTTCTGGAAGGCAGGTTGTCCATGGGCGGCACGCTAACATCGCTGCGGATCGAGATCGGCGGGAGCCTGGATAGCGATGCATACGAGGTAGATGAGCAGTTGCTCGACTTGCGGAGCGCCCTGCTTGAGCTAGATGTTGAGACGGTGGATCGCGTCGCGGGCTCACCCGCGCCAGTGGGCGCCAAAGGTTCAGCCGAGCTCGCGGGTGCCTTGGCGGTGTCGTTGTCCAACTCGGCCGTGCTCGTCGCGGTGATCAGGGTGCTTCAGTCGTGGATCGGCCGGGGCAAGGGGCGACGGGTCGTCGTGCGCTTCGGCGAGGACGCGATCGAAGTCGATGCGGCGACGGCGGAACAGCAGGCCAAGCTGATTGAAACCTGGGTCGGGGGCCATGCCGGGCAATGAGCATGGTGCTGGCGGCTCGTACGCGCTGATCGTCGCTGCTGACCGGTACAGCGATCCTACCTTTAGAAGTCTGCGGTCCCCAGCCCGGGACGTAAGAGAACTCGCCGAGGTCCTGCGGGATCCTGCGATCGGAGGGTACCAGGTCAGGGCTCTTGTGAATAAGCCTGCCCATCTGGTCAGCGAGGAGATTGAGGGGTTCTTCGCCGACCGTCGCCTGGATGACCTGCTGGTGCTGTATTTCTCGTGCCACGGCGTCAGGGATCCGGCAGGTAATCTCTACTTTGCCGCTTCGACGACGAAGGTAAACAGGCTCGCCGCCAGCGGTATTTCGTCAGCGTTCGTGCATGACCAGGTGCAGCGCTGCCGGGCGAGCAGGAAAATCCTCCTGCTGGACTGCTGTTTTAGCGGCGCCTACCTTAAGGGCCACCGCCCCCGCGCCGGCGACCGGGTTGCCCTCGACCCGATGCTGGGCCGTGGGTGGGCCGTCATCACCTCATCGACGGCGATCGAGTATTCCTACGAGATCGAGTCCAGCGACATCGCCGGCACTGCCACGCCTTCTGTCTTCACTAGCGCGCTCGTCGAAGGACTGCGCACGGGAGACGCCGACCTGGACGGAGACGGCCTCGTCTCTGTCGACGACCTATACGACTACGTACGCGACCGCGTCGGTGAGCGGACGCCCTTGCAGACGCCTGAGAAGAAGGGGGACTTCCGCGGTGACTTGATCATTGCCAGGAACCCGAACCGCGTGGCCGCCAGGCGGCAACCCCCTGACACTGTCAGCCCGGCGGCGGCCTCGGAGCCGTCGCGACGAGATCCGCCTGCCCCCAATTTCGCTTCCGCTCTTGCCGCCTACCTGCCAGTCGCGACGCTGTTCAAAATATTCACCCGGGACCGCTTCGTCCGAATTAATGCGATTCAGGCGCTCGTGATTTACATGATGTACGCGGCTGCCGGAGTATGTAGCTTTTACTATGACCCGCGCGGCCTTAGCATGATCCCGTATGTCTCTTCGGAGCCATGGCTCGGCCTCCTGATCGCCTTGTCTGTGGTGGGCTATAGTCTCGCTACTGCGCTGCTTCTTTTCAGCATGATTCAGCTCTCGCGGCTAAAGCAGCCAACAATTTTCTTCTTGACGAGAGCAGCAGTTTTCATCGCAGGCCAGGCTGACCATCCCAGGCGTAGGCAAGTGATCTGACCTGAGATCTGCTGGGCAGCGCAGAATGACCATTCGGCATTGAGCGGCAACTGATCATCAGCCAGAGCAGCCGCGCCAGAGCCGTCGGGCGTTCTGGCCTGTCGAGTCGTTGATGACGGTGCGTGGCTGTTTCGCTTGCAGGCTGGCAGGGGTCGGCGGGCGATCATGACGGGCTGGTCGTTGCTGCCGCTGAAGCAGCCTGGCTAGTGAGCTTATGTCGGTCGCTGAGCCGCTGGATGACCCGCGCGGGCTTCCGTCGATCCGGGTCTTCCCCGCGTCGCCGTCCGGTGCGCGGCCCGGTCAGGCAGCCGCCGCGCGCTTCAGGCGGCGCCGGGCGGTGTTAGCTGGCCTGGGTGACGAACCCTTGGGCGTGACCGGAAGCGTCAATGTATGACCCGCCGGCAGCGCACATGCCAGCCGGGGCGCACGAGACCGTGGGGAAGTAGTTGACCCGGGCGTACTGCTCGCTGCTGCCCTTGTTCAGGGCGGCCAGGCCGGGCACCTGGATCGCGGTGCCCCAGCGGCCGTTCCGCTCGCTGGCCACGAACACGTGGAAGTGGCCGGAGCGGTCAAGGAGGTACCCGCCGGCCGCGCAGTCGCCGGCTGGGGCGCACGACACTGAGGTGACCGCGGCGACCTGGCGGCCGGTCGGGGCAGCCAGGCCGGGCACCTGGATCGCGGTGCGCCAGCGGCCGTTCCGCTCGCCGGCCACGAACCCCTGCGAGGGCCGATTGCGGGAGCCCGAGTAGAACCCGCCGGCCGCGCAGTTGCCCGGCGAGGCGCAGGACACCGAGCTGACCTCGGCCAGCCCGCCCGTGTTCAGGGCAGCCAGGCCGGGCACCTGGATCGCGGTGCCCCAGCGGCCGTGCCGCTCGCCGGCCACGAACCCCTGCCAGCCGCCGCTTGACGCTAGGTAGGTGCCGCCGGCGGCGCAGTTGCCGGCTGAGGCGCAGGACACCGAGTTGACGTCGGAGGCGTCGGCCTTGTTCAGGGCTCGCGGGCCGGGCTCCCTGCGCGTGGTGCGCCAGCGGCCGTGCAGCTCGGCGGCCACGAACCCCTGGCTGAGGCCTTGGGAGCCCGTGTAGAACCCGCCGGCCGCGCAGCTGCCCGGAGCGCCGCACGACACCGAGCTGACCTCGGCCTCCCCGCCCTTGTTCAGGATCCTCAGGCCGGGCACCTCGATCGCCGTGGCCCAGCGGCCGTTCCGCTCGATGGCCACGAATCCCTGCTGACGGCCGTGACGGGCGGTGTAGTCCCCGCCGGCCGCGCAGTTGCCCGGCGAGGCGCACGACACCGAGGTGACCTCGGCGCCGCTGCCGGCGAACGCGCCCTTGTTCAGGGCGCCCAGGCCGGGCACCTCGATCGCCTGGCCCCACGAGCCGTCCCGCTCGTCGGCCACGAACCCCTCGTGCTGAATGGAGCGGTTCTCGTAGAAGCCGCCGGCCGCGCAGTTGCCCGCCGAGGCGCACGACACCGAGTTGACCTGGGCGTACCCGTCCGTGTTCAGGGTTCCCAGGCCGGGCACCTCGATCGCCTGGCCCCACGAGCCGTCCCGCTCGCCGGCCACGAACCCCTGCGCCGGGTTGTACTGGCCATTGCGGGAGCCCAAGTAGTACCCGCCGGCCGCGCAGTTGCCCGCCGAGGTGCACGACACCGTTGTGACCTGGGCGTCCCCTCCGGTGTTCAGGGCACCCAGGCCGGGCACCTCGATCGCCTGGCCCCACGAGCCAGCCGGCAGGGCCGTCCCGGCGGCCTGGGCACCCGGCGGCCTGACCCCCGTAGCCCGGCCCTGAGCCGCCGGCCACGCCGGCGCCAGAGCACCCGCCCAGGTGACAGCCGCCGCGACCGAGGCCGATACGGCAATGATGGCCGGCGGAATCCGTTTCATGGCCAGCGTCCTCCCTGACCTTGCCGCCGGGGCACAAGCCGGCCGCGGCGATGCCGAGCCTTTCCTCAGCTGACGCGCGGCGCCGCCCGCGGGTTTACCCGCCACCCCGGCGAACCCGCGCGGGAATCGCCTCGCCGGCACCATCCCAGGCTGTGCCAGGATGCATATCCGGCCATGCCAGGCCACGCCAGCCTGCCATGAATGCCCATCAGTCGACCCGCCCGCTGCGCGACCGCCGGCCAGCCGGCCTGCCGCCCATTTGAGCAACAGCCACACCAGGCACCGACGCCAGCCACGGCCGGAATACCGCTCATATTAACCCGATAAGCATCAACGCTGACGGGAAGAACGCTTTGGCGAAGGCCACCCAGATCGAGCCCACTGGGTGCGGTTGGCGGGAATGCGGCGGTCACCAAGAGCTACCGGTTCCTCAGGTTAGGTCACCCTGCCGATGATGAAGGCTGACTCCTTCGACAGGCATGCGGTGCCGGCCTCCTAGGACACCGCGGCCGCGACCTGAGCCGGCGTGCGCTACCGCTTCGCCATCTCGTGCAGTGCTCTGGACACGCATGTCGTGCCAGCCG
>JASIBM010000127.1 GCA_030045175.1 Streptosporangiaceae bacterium
GCCAGTGCCCGCGACGCCGGCTGGCCGCAGTAACGCGGTGACGCCGGCCAGTGCCCCGCGACGCCGGCTGGCCGCAGTAGCGCGGTGACGCCGGCCAGTGCCCGCGACGCCGGCTGGCCGCAGTAACGCGGTGACGCCGGCTGGCGGGAACGGGATTGCTGGCAGGGCTGGGCCATGACGCGCCTGATCGGAACAGCCCAAGCGGCATTGTGTGCTGGCAGCAGCGCGGGGCCTCGTCGTTGTTCCGCAGCGAAGGCGCACCGCGAGCAGAACCGTGCAGTTATGGTACAAAAACTGTTATTGGTTGAATTTTTCCTTGCTCGGCGGCCATCAGGGCGATCAGGGTGCCGTCTGGTCCGAACGCGGCCACCGGCCCGGACGCCGGGCGCTCGAAGGCCCGTTCGAGGTCCGCGGTCAGCAGGCGCGCGCCGTGCGAGGCCAGCCGAGCCTCCTCGGCGTTCAGGTGTACGGAAGGGAACGCCTCGGCTGCGGCCCGCGCCAGCGGGATGACCTCGAGGTGCTCCGCGAGCTGGTGCAGCGTGCGCGCGGCGTCGATCCGGTATGGGCCGACGCGAGTGCGCCGGAGCACGGTCAGATGACCACCGGTGCCGAGCGCGGCGCCGAGATCCCTGGCGATGGCCCTGATGTACGTGCCGCTTGAACAGGTCACGTCCACGTCTATGTCGAGCAGGTCGCCAACTTGCCTGGTCGCGAGCAGGTCGAGCCGCCGGACCGTCACCCGCCTGGGCGCGAGCGTCGGGGCCGCGCCGGACCTGGTCAGGTGATAGGCCCGCTGGCCCTTGACCTTGATCGCGCTGACTCGCGGCGGAACCTGCATTAGCTCGCCCGTCAGCTCGACCAAGGCGATTCGCAGGTCCTCCGGTGCGACATCGCGCGCGGGCGACGTCGCGCCCTCGGCGGGCGGCAGGATGTCGCCGTCGGCGTCGTCGGTGACGGTGGACTGGCCGAGCCTGATGGTGGCCGCGTACTCCTTCTCGGTCAGCACTAGGTGGCCGAGCAGCCTCGTCGCCTTCTCGATCCCGACCACCAGCACGCCGGTCGCCAGCGGATCCAGCGTGCCCGCGTGCCCCACTCGCCGGGTCTTGGCCAGCCGTCGCATCTTGGCGACGACGTCATGGGAGGTCACCCCGGCTGGCTTGTCGACGATAACCAGGCCTGACTGTCCTTCTAAAGCGTCGCTGCCACCCGGAGTGCCTGAACCATTCCAGTGCCTATTTCCAGATGTCACGATTCAAGGTCCTTCTTCGTCAAACTCATCGACAACTCGGTACGGGTCGGGGTCACCCGCGTGCACCGCCCCTGCCCGCGTGGCGGCGAGGTCTGCGTCGGCCTGGCGAGCCCTGGCCACTAGCTCTTCGATCGTCCTCGCGCCGTCGGGCACCGTGTCCTGCTTGAACGCGATCGACGGCGTGTGCTTCAGGCCGGTTTGCCTGCCGACTTCAGACCGGATGACCCCCGTCGCGCTCGACAGCGCCTCGGCGCTAGCCGCCTTTTCCTCCGCCGATCCGTACACGGTATAGAACACGGTCGCTTCGCGCAGGTCACCGGTGACCTTGGCATCGGTAATCGTGACGAACCCAAGCCTCGGATCCTTGATCCGCCGCTCGAGCATCTCAGCGACTATGTGCACGATCCGCTCGCCGAGCCTGCGCGCTCTAGCCGAATCCATGGCAAATCACTCCACCTCGTCGTTGAACAGCCGCCGCCGAGCCGACAGCAACTCGATGCCAGGCCGCGCGGCAACGAAACGCTCACATGCATCAAGCACCTCGGTGGCGTGGCCCGCCGTGGACGAGACCATCGCCACCGCGATTTCCGTGCGGCGATGCAGCTCCAGGTGCCCGGTCTCGCCCACGGCGAGACCGGGGAACTTCCGCCGCACCTCAGCGATCAGCGGCCTGACCTCGGACCGCTTCTGCTTCAGCGACCTGACGTCACCGAGCAGCATGTCCAACGTCAGCACTCCGACATACACTTCTTCCCGCTCCGCCTCCGGGGCGCCTTTAGGGTGCCGCCTTCCCTCGTCCGCTCGTCCCTCGCTCCCGAGCGAAGGCGGCACCGCGCCCTTCGGCTCCGCTCGCGCGCGCTCGCCGCCGGCTTCGCCTTTGGCTCGCTCGCGCAGGCCGCTCGCAGCGCTCAGGCGACTGCGGGCGCGGCGCCTGAGTCGCTGACCATCGGGCGGCCGGCCGCCGCCCAGTCCTGCATCCCGCCAGCCACGTTGATCGCCTGCCAGCCGGCCTCGGCCAGAGCGCGCGCGGCCTGGGCCGATCGCCTGCCGGTGCGACAGATCACGTAGACGGTCTCGTCTCGCGGGATCTCAGTGACTCGCTGGCCGAGCTCACCAAGCGGGATGTGCGTAGCGCCGGCGATGTGCCCGGCCGCCCATTCGTAGCCCTCGCGCACGTCGAGCAGCCAGCCGTCACCCGGCACCTGCGCCGCCGCCACCTCAGGAACCGCCTGGCCTGTGCTCATCAAACTCATCAACTCCGCTGATCTGTTCCTACTGAATCGCACTGTCGTACTCAACCGCAGCACTGCGTCACTGTCGCGCAGCCCCGCAGGCACCTGCGTCATCGGGACCGAGGTGCCTGGTTAGTATAGGTTCGTGGTTATCCGGGATGCTATCCCGGCTGAGCTGCCCGTCGTCGGGCGACATCATGATCTCGGCCCGCGTAGCTGGCGGGCACGGGCTGCAGGCGCGGGCCGGGTTCGTCAGGCTGCCGGAGCGGGACCGGTGCCCGACTCGGGCGTGACCTTGCTCACCTATGACCTGCGCCTGGCCGCGGTCCCGTCGTCGCCCACGACCGGCTGAGCGCCGTCAAACTGGGCCGCGCCGGCGCTAGCCCGGCCGCCATCCGGCCGGGCCGAGCCGCCGTCGGCGTCCCGCGCGGCCGCTTCCGCCTCTGCCCGCGCCGCGTCGTTGACCCTGCGCAGGTGCTTACTCATCGACTTGAACAAGAACACGCACGCGACGGCCATGCCGAAGACGACAAGGAACGCGACCGTGCCCGGCTGGTCGAGCAGGCTTTGTGATACGGCCAGGGCCCTCACGTCGGCACCTTCTCCCTGATTCCAGCGAAGAGGTCATCTTCCATGCCAGTATCCCCTACCGGCCTGCTCGCCGCTGTCGCGCCCACGATAGATGCCCCTACTGTTCCCGCCACTGACCCCGCCGCCGCCCCCGCCCCCGCCGGCCCGCCAGTCACCGACCTGGCCAGGTGATAGTCCTCGGTGGGCCACGCCTCTCGCTGCACGTCGACCGGGCAGGCGAACCAGCCGCCACCGGGATCGACTTGCGTCGCGTGCGCGAGCAGGGCCTGATCACGCAGTTCGAAGTAGTCGCCGCAGCGCACTCGCGTGGTGATCGGATACGTCGGCCTGCCCGGCTCCTCGTCGAGCCATTCGTCCAGCCGCTGCGCGTACGGCGAGTCAAGTCCGCGCGCGAGCATCGCCTCGTGCAGCGCCAGGAGCCTGGCTCGGTGGAAAGTTACAAAGTAGTACATTTTCAACGGCTGCCACGGCTCACCGTGGCCCACGTAGCGGTCCGGATCCGCGGCGGACTCGAAGGCCTCAACCGATACCCGGTGCGTCATGATGTGATCGGGATGCGGGTAACCGCCGTTTTCGTCGTAGGTGAGCATGACGTGCGGCCGGAACTCGCGCACCGCCCGCACCAGCGGCGCGGCGGCGACCTCAAGCGACTGGACGGCGAAGCACCCGTCAGGCAGCGGGGGCAGCGGGTCGCCGGAAGGCAGCCCGGAGTCGACGAAGCCGAGGAACTGCTGCCGGATGCCGAGTATGTCGCGTGCCCTCGCCATCTCGGCCCGCCTGATCGCCGGGAGGTCGGCGCGGACCTCGGGGCGGTCCATCGCCTTGTTGAGTATGTCGCCGCGCTCACCGCCGGTCAGCGTGCACACCAGGACGTCCACGCCCTCGGACGCGTACCTCGCCATCGTCGCGGCGCCCTTGCTCGACTCGTCGTCCGGATGGGCGTGCACGGCCATCAGCCGCAACCGCCCGGCGCTTGCGCCCGCGAGATCCTCGGGCGACTCCGGGGCGAACTGGTCAGAGCTCACTGCTGACATCGGGAAACTCCCCCTTTTGACGCTGGTCAGCCTGCCGGGCGAGGCCAGCGCCGCCAGGCGAAGTGCAGGACATCCACGACCTCAACGCGCGGGACCGCCAGCGGCATTCCTGGGCGAATCGTCGAGGCCCCACCGCGCACGCGCCAGTAGTGCCGCTCACCAGCTACAATGCGCGGATCGGCCCGGGTGTACCCCGGCGGGCGCCCATCTACCCGCGACGCGCCCGCGGTTGGCCGAAGTCGCGCGGCCCACGCGGTCCCGCGTACGAACATACAATCGAAAAACCGACTTGAACTGTAGATGGTTGAAGTGCATTGCAAAGACAAAGTAGTCTCGATGGATTACCCCCGATGCGGGGCCCGCGTTGGGCTCCAGCGGAGTTCAGCTCCGCACAGCGGATGCGAGGAGTGCTTGTGACCGAGACCCGCGACGACACTGTCACCTGGCTCACTCAGGAGGCGTACGACCGGCTCAAGGCCGAGCTTGACCACCTTTCCGGCCAGGGCAGGATCGACATCGCCAAGAAGATCGAGGCGGCTCGGGATGAGGGCGACCTGCGGGAGAACGGCGGGTACCACGCGGCCAAGGAGGAGCAGGGCAAGCAGGAGGCGCGGATCCACCAGCTCACCCACATCCTGACGCACTCACGGGTCGGCGAGCCGCCGCGAACGGACGGCGTCGTCGGACCCGGCATGACGGTGACGGTTAGGTTCGAGGGGGACGACACCGAGGTGACCTTCCTGCTCGCTTCGCGCGAGGAGAGCGGCGTGCCGATCGACGTCTACTCGCCCGGATCACCGCTCGGCAGCGCGATCTCGGGCAAGAAGGTAGGCGAGGCCGCCAGCTACACCTTGCCCAACGGGCGCAAGGTGACCGTCGAGATCATCGACGCTGTCCCGTACGGCGGCATCTAGCCCCTGCCGGCACGCTCACCCGCGGCGCCCAGCCCACGCGTTATCAGAGCTGGACCAGCTCGGGCTCGGCGGTAGGCGCGTCGGCGGGCGAGTCCGGCCGGCCGCGCAGCGGAATCTCCTTGATCAGCCAGGCGAGGCCGAACACGATGGCCGTCGCGGGCGCCGCCCAGAGGAATACCGTGTCGATGCCGTGGCTGATGGCGAAGAAGATCGCGTCCCTGATCACGGGCGGCTCGTGCAGCACGGTCTGCGGGTTGAAGTTCACCCCGGTCGAGCCGAGCAAGTTCCCCGCCCCTGGCAGCCGCGAGTTCAACGAGCTGCGCAGCGCGCGGAAGAAGACCACACCGAAGATCGACACGCCGATCGAGCCGCCGATCTGCTGGAAGAAGGACCTGGAGCTGCTCGCCACGCCCATGTCCTTCGGGCCCACGCTGTTCTGCGCGATCAGCGTCGTGATCTGCATCAAGAAGCCCATGCCGATGCCGAAGACCACGAAGAACGACATCGAGGTCCACCGTGACGTGCTCGCTCCGAGGGTGTGCAGGAGCAGTATGCCGACTGTCATGATCGCGCCGCCGACGATCGGCAGTGCCTTGTACCTGCCAGTCCGCACCGTGACCTGGCCGGCGATCAGCGACGTCGTGGTCGCGCCGAGCATCATCGGGATCAGCAGCAGGCCGCTCACCGTCGGGGAGGCGTGCTGCACTGTCTGCTGGTAGAGCGGCAGGAACGTCATCGCGCCGAACATGGCCAGGCCGAGCAGGAAGCTCATGCCGCTCGCCAGCGTGAAGTTCAGGTTCTTGAACACGTGCAGCGGCAGGATCGGCTCGGCCGCCCTGGCCTCGATCCAGATGAACGCGGTGACGGCTATGACAGCGAGCGCGATCAGCGACATGATCGTCGCTGATCCCCACCCGTACTGCGTGCCGCCCCAGGTCGTGACCAGGACGATCGCGGTCGCGCCAATGGCGAGCACCGCGGCGCCCAGGTAGTCGATCTTGTGCGCTACCCGGTTCAGCGGTATGTGCAGCGTGCGCATCAGGTAGATGAGCGCGGCGCCACCCACCGGCATGTTGATGTAGAAGATCCAGCGCCAGGACAAGCTGTCGGTGATATAGCCGCCGACCAGCGGACCGGCGATCATCGCGATCATCATCGCGGCCATCATGTAGCCCATGTACTGGCCGCGCTCGCGCGGCGATACCAGGTCTCCGATCGCGGCTATCACGCCGACCATCAGCCCGCCCGCGCCCAGCCCCTGGAGCGCGCGGAACGCGATGAGCTGGTCCATCGAGTGCGAATAGCCAGATAGCGCCGAGCCGATGAGGAAGATCACGATTGCCGTGATGAGCCAGCGCTTGCGGCCGTACAGGTCGCCAAGCTTGCCGTACAGCGGCGTGGTGATGGTCGAGGCGAGCACGTAAGCGGTGACGACCCAGGAAAGGTGGTTAAGCCCGCCGAGGTCACCGACGATGCGCGGCAACGCGGTAGAGACCACGAGCTGGTCCAGCATGGCCAGCATGAGCGCTAGCAGCAGTCCTGGCAGGACGATCAGCACCTCACGCCTGCGCCCGAAGGCTGGCGCAGCTCCCCGGCCAGCCGCCGTCTCGACCTCCGCCATGACGCCGCCCCTCGATCTCGCATTCCCGACATGCCGTGACTGACACGTCGTAGCCCAACCTGCAGTCCGCTTTGCCAGGTCTGTTGCGGTATCCGCCCCGGGAGCGAACCCCAGAACCGCCGCAATCTACTTGCCGACCGGCTAGCATCTAGACGAGTGCTAGCATATGATTGTAACTAACCGGTCGTCAAGTAGGTTTATCTCAGGGTGGTGAACATGATGGACGACACCGCCGAAGTCAGCGTGACCGCAACGCCTGAGTACGGGCCCGAGCGGGGGGGCCTGGGGGGGTCGTCCCCCCGGGCCAATACCGAGCGGGGGGGCCTGGGGGGGTCGTCCCCCCCGGCAAACACCGAGCGGGAGGGCCTGGGCGGGTCGTCCCCCCGCGCCCACTCGGACGCTCGCTCTCGCGGCGACACCCGCGCCCGCATCCAGCAAGTCGCTGTCGAGTTGTTCACCGAGCACGGCTACGAGGGCACCTCGCTGCGCGAGATCGCCGAGCGACTCGACGTCACCAAGGCCGCGCTGTACTACCACTTCAAGTCTAAGGAAGACATCGTCAGGAGCCTGGTCGAGGACTACTTCGGGCAGATCGACGCGCTGATCGCCTGGGGCAAGGCGCAGCCGAGGACCGACGACGTCCGCCGCCAGATCTTGTGCCGTTACGTCGGCATCGTCGCGGAGGGCGATCGGGCGTTCCGGCTGCTGCACCAGAACCAGGCGGCGGTCAACACGATGGCCTCGGCTAAAAGCAGGGGTGAGCTGTTCAGGGAGCGGATGCACTCCCTGGTCGCGCTGCTGACCGAGCCCGACGCGCCCATGCCTGAGCGGGTGCGGGCGGCGATGACGCTCGGCGGCATCAGCGTGGGCTGGATGTTCTTCGCCGACCAGACGACAGACCGCCGCGAGCTCAGCGACCTGGTCCGCTCACTTGCCTGCGACTTCGCTAAGGTCACCGGTTAGCGGCTGCCCGGCTATCGG
>JASIBM010000128.1 GCA_030045175.1 Streptosporangiaceae bacterium
CGCGATCAAGTTCCGCGAGCTGAACATCATGCTGTCAAGCGCGATCACCAGCCACTCGCGGATCTTGTACATCCGCGATCCGCTCTCGCGGGTGGCGAAGGTCGCGCCGTTCCTCACCCTGGACGGCGACCCCTACCCGGTGATCGTCAACGGCCAGATCCTCTGGGTGGTCGACGGATACACCACCACAGACAACTACCCGTACTCCCAGCGGATCAGCCTGAGCCAGGCCACATCGAACACCTACAGCCCTGGCGGGCTCGCGGTCGGCCCGACCGATCAGATCAACTACATCCGCAACTCGGTCAAGGCCACGGTGAACGCCTACACCGGCGCGGTCCACCTGTACCAGTGGGGCACGGCGAGCCCGATCCTGCAGGCCTGGATGAAGACGTTCCCCGGCCTGATCTTGCCCCAGCGCGACATCCCGAAGGCGCTGGTCCCGCACCTGCGGTACCCGGAGGTGCTCTTCGACGTGCAGCGGCAGATCCTGACGCAGTACCACATCCTGCCGCAGCAGCCGGACGCCTTCTACAGCGGCCAGAACTTCTGGGCCGTGCCAGGCGACCCGACGGTGGGCGTGGACGCCGCGATCAGCCAGCCGCCGTACTACATGACCCTGGACATGCCGGGCGCGCCGGGCGCTGAGTTCTCGCTGGCGACCCTGTTCACCCAGCGCGGCCGTGCGAACCTGGCCGCGTTCATGGCGGTGGACAGCAATCCGCTCAGCCCCGACTACGGGCAGATAAGGATCTTGCAGTTGCCGCAGGACACGTCGATATTCGGCCCGCAGCAGGTGCAGAGCAACTTCGAGTCGTTCCCCGCGGCGTCCAGGGAGCTCACGCTGTTCCGCACCGGCGGGTCGAAGGTGATACTCGGCAACCTGGTCACCGTGCCGCTCGACGGCGGGCTGCTGTCCGTGGAGCCCGTCTATCTCCAGGCTTCGTCGTCCGTCAATCCCGCCGCCTATCCGGTGCTGAAGCGAGTCTTCGCCTACTACAACGGCTCGGTGGGCTACGCCCCGACGCTCCAGGGAGCGCTCGCCCAGGTGTTCGGCACCGCGCCGAGCACGCCGCCGTCGTCCAGCCCGCCGGCCACCGGCGCGGTCAGCGCCGCCGTGCGGCAGTACATCGCCCAGGCCGAGCAGGACTACACCCTCGCGGAGGCGGCGCTGCGCGCCGGCAACCTCGGGCTCTACCAGGCCGACATCTCGAAGATGAAGACCGCGCTCGACCAGGCGCAGAAGGCGGCTCAGGGGACCGCGAGCGGCTCGAGTGGCAAGCACACGGCAAGTCCCTCGCCGTCGCCGAGCCCGTCGCCGTAGGCTGGCGTAACGAGGACGCCGGTGGTGCTCGGCGGACGGCGGCCGTTGCCATCGGCGGCGCTTGCCGGGCGCGGCGGCGCTGACAAGGGCGTAGGCTCGGGTCAGCGGGGACACACAATGAGCGCGGACTCCACCGCTGACTATTGCTCCGTGCATGTTCCCGGGCGTCTAGGCAGCGCGATTGGAAAGGAGCCTGACGCAGAGTGGGCCCCCGTGTACTTGTTGACGCGACCTGCGTGCCCGCCGACCGGGGCGCGCTCGGTCGTTATGTGGACGGCCTGGTCAGCGCGCTGGCCGAGGCCGGAGCCGACCTGGCACTCGCGTGCCAGCGCGCCGACGAGGAGCGGTACACCAGGCTGCTGCCCGCCGCCAGGATCGTGCCGGGCCCGCCCGCCATCGCGCACCGGCCAGCCAGGCTGGCGTGGGAGCAAAGCGGGTTGCCGCTCGCGGCGGCCCAGGTCGCTGCCGACGTGATCCACTCGCCGCACTACTCGATGCCGGTGCGGCCCGGGATACCCACCGTCGTGACCATCCACGATCTAGCGTTCTTTACCGCTCCCGACACGCACAACCCGGTGACCGCGAGCTTCTACAAGGCTGCGATCCGCACGTCGGCGCGGCGGGCCACCCGCCTGATAGTCCCGTCCAAGGCCACCCGCGACGAGGTGGTGCGGGTACTCGAGGCCGATTCAACCAAGATTGACGTGGCCTATCACGGGGTGGACCACACGCTGTTCTGCCGCCCGGACGTCAACCAGCTTGGCCGCGTCACCGGGCGCCTTGGCCTGCACGGCAAGCCGTACGTCGCGTACCTGGGCACGCTTGAGCCGCGCAAGAACGTGCCCGCCCTGATCGCCGGCTGGGCGGCGGCCGTGGCCGATCTGGCCGACCCGCCCGCCTTGGTGCTCGCGGGCGGCACCGACTGGAGCGACGAGGTCGACGACGCCGTTGCCGCGGTGCCCGCGCAGCTCCGGCTGGTCCGCCCGGGCTACCTGCACTACACCGACCTGCCAGGATTCTTCGGCGGCGCGATGATCGTGGCATTCCCGAGCAAGGGTGAGGGCTTCGGCCTGCCGGTGCTCGAGGCGATGGCCTGCGGGGCGCCGGTGCTGACCACGCATCGCATGTCGCTGCCCGAGGTTGGCGGCGACGCGGTCGCCTACACCGAGCCAGACGCGGATAGCATCAAGACCGCGCTCCGCGCGCTGATCGATGACCCTGACCAGCGGCACTCGCTGGGCGCGGCAGGTTACGCCAGGTCGCAGGAGTTCACGTGGGCCGCCTCGGCGCAGGCGCACATGGCTTGCTATGAGCGCGCCGCATCGGCCGGGTCACGGTAAGGTGCCTGGTCATGCCCAGTGACAGTGACGCGACCGGCCCGCCACCGCGGGCCGAGGGTGCGTGGCGAGCCCACCCCAACGGCCACGACAGGCACGCCGATTGCCCGCCGCTTGAGGCCATCTTGCTGGTCGGCGGGCAAGGCACCCGGCTGAGACCACTGACGATAGGGGTGCCCAAGCCGCTGCTGCCGACCGCTGGCGTGCCGTTCCTGGCGCACCAGCTCGCGAAGGCCGCCGAGTCGGGCGTCAGCCGGATCGTGATGGCGACCTCGTACCGCGCCGAGATGTTCGAGGCGGTCTTCGGCGATGGCAGGGATTTCGGCGTCGAGATCGCGTACGTGCACGAGTCCGAGCCGCTAGGGACCGGCGGCGGCATCCGCAACGCGGCCGCCAGCCTGCGCAGCGGTCCCGAGGACCCTGTCGTGGTGCTCAACGGCGACGTGCTCTCAGGGCACAGCCTGCGTGCCCAGCTTGACCTGCACCGCAAGGCCGACGCCGCGGTGACGCTGCACCTGGTCGAGGTGCCTGACCCGGCGCGATTCGGGTGTGTCCCCACCGAGCTTGACGGCCGGGTGAGCGCATTCCTCGAGAAGACTCCCGAGCCGGTGAGCAACCAGATAAACGCCGGCTGCTACGTGTTCACCCGGAGGTACATCGATGCCATGCCCGCCGGCCAGGTCATTTCGGTCGAACGGGTGACGTTCCCCGGTCTGATCGAAGCGGGCGAGACGATCATGGGCTACCTGGAAACCGCCTACTGGCTCGATGTCGGCACCCCAGAGGCATACGTGCGCGGCTCCTGCGACCTGGTGCTCGGCGAGCTCGCCTCGCCTGCCGTGCCTGGCGAGCGCGGGGAAGCTTTGCTGCTGCCCGGTGCCGTCGCCGACGGCTCGGCGATGTTGTCAGGTGGCACCGCGGTCGGCTCGGGTAGCACCGTCGGCGCGGACGCCAAGGTGGCCGGCTCGGTGCTGTTCGACGGCGTGACGATCGGCGCGGGCGCCAGCGTGACCGGCAGCGTGATCGGGGCCGGCGCCAGGATCGGGCCAGGCGCCGTGCTGCACGACGTGGTGATCGGATCGGGCGCGGACATCGGCGGTGGCAACGAGCTGCGCCACGGCATGCGGGTCTGGCCGGGCGTCCGCCTGGACGGCACCGCGATCAGGTTCTCGTCCGACGCATGAGCCTCGCCGCTGAGGCGAGCGGGAAGACTCTGCGCGAGCGAGCCGAAGGCAAAGCCGGAGGCGAGAGCGCGCGAGCGAGCCGCAGGGGCGCGGCGCCGCCTGGACTGAGGAGCGTGGTCTTCGCGACGAAGGAAGGCGGCGCCCTAAAGCGCCCCGGAGGCGAGCGGGAAATGCAGCGGACCTGGGTAGCGCCGTTCGGCGTTGATGTCGCCGGCGTGCTGTCCGTGCATCGCAGGGGTCACGGCGACCCGGCGTTCGTGGTCGACGGGTCAGGCGCGATCTGGCGGGCCTGCCAGACTCCAGACGGTCCGGGCACGCTCCGCGTGACCTCGCAGCGGCAGCTGGTTCGGGCGGTGGCGTGGGGGCCGGGTGCGGGCTGGTTGCTCGACGCGCTCCCTGGGCTGCTCGGCGCCCACGACAATCCCGAGGA
>JASIBM010000129.1 GCA_030045175.1 Streptosporangiaceae bacterium
CCCGGTCCCGCCCCCGGACACTTCCAGCCCCAGCGACCACGCGGTAGCATCCACCTGAAACGTGCTCTTCGAACTAGTTCGACGCGGTTGTCTCGCAAGACCTATCGTCCAGTTAAGGAGCACTTTTCAGGTAAGGCGCACCACGCCAGCACTCAACCTCCGTGAATTCTCAGGGCCAGGCGCGCGCACTAAGCGGCGGCGGTGATACACTGCTCTGCGCATTGGCGGCGGTTAGACCATTGGACAACGGCAATTAGCGAGGTAGGAACGTGGGAAATCTTACGCCCCTTACACGCCATCACGGGTTGGCTCCGAATTTGCGCTGGGTCAAGAGCTCTCTAAGTTTTTGTAACAGCAACTGCGTGGAAGTAGCCAGCCTGCCTGACGGCGGGGTCGGCGTTCGTGACAGCAAGGACGCCGATGGCCCGATGCTGAGGTTCACATCGGATGACTGGCGCACCTTCCTTGGGGAAGCGCGCCTCGGGGAATTCGATAGATTCAGCTAGAAGGTCGCTCGGGCGGCGGCGCCGTGGCGTCCTGTCCTTGCGAGCCTGCGTGTCTCCTCGCGGGGCACCTCCGAGGCGCGGAGGTGCCCCGCGAGCCAACGGGGCGGGGTGGCGCGCCAGACTATTCAGCGAGCGGAGCAGCGTGGTGGCCCCGCACGTGAGCGTGCCAGGGTCGTACAGCACCGCCTAGCCACCTGGGGCGGGGCGAGCAGCATCGAGCGCGGCGAAGACACTGACCGGGTCAGTCGGCACGGCCGCCTCGTCCGAGCTGCCATCGGGGATGACGAATAGCCGCGAGACGTGCCCGCCGAAGCGCCCGGCGCGGCGTCGATCCACTGTTCCCACACGGCACCGTACGGGCCAGGCTCCACCGATCTCGGCGAGTGGCCGCAGGCGATCGCTGCGGGCGGATGGCTGCGGGCGGAGGCCGTGGATCCGCGCCACGTACGGCCCCAACTGATGGGCGGCCCGCATGACGGAAGAGTGATTTAGCGATGAACGCGCAGCTTGAGGAGCCGATCATTATCTGCAAACTTGGGCCGCAGAAATAGGAAAGGTGTCAGTATGAGAGGCCATGTATAGCTGCTCGGACGGGACTTGCCCGAATGAGAAGTTAAGACCATCACGTCGGCCGCCCGGATCGCTGAGTAGAGGCGTAACGGCAGCCGCAGATCGGACGGACCCAACGATGATGAGCACAATCCGTCCCCGCCAAGCCGACGTCCTCGCATCCTATGATCGGGGCGCAGATTCATACGAGACGCTGTGGAGCCCGGTGATCCTCCCGCCCGCCGCCGCGCTTGTCCCATCCGTCGTCCGCACCAGCGATTGGGTGGTGGTCGATGTCGGAGCCGGGACCGGCGCGTTGCATGGCACCCTCAGCGCGATCGCGCCAACTGCGCGGCTCGTGGCGCTTGACCTGTCCGCCAACATGCTCCGCATGGCCCGCACGCACCGCGGCGCGACCACGGTGCTGGCTGACGCGCTCGCATTACCGCTCGCCGACAGCTCCGCGGACGTCGTCATCCTCGCGTACGTGCTCTTCCATCTGGCTGACCCCGCGCAGGCGCTCGCCGAAGCCGCCCGCATCCTGCGCCCCGGCGGCCGCGTTGCGACGATCACCTGGGCGTGGGAGCGAGGTCCCTGCGCCGCGGCGGTATGGGATCAGTTCCTCACCGACGCCAACGTGCCGCCCGCGCCACTGCGCTGCGTAAATGCTGGGCTGGACCGGCCAAGCGACGTGGCGGCGTTGCTACGTTCAGCGGGGCTCACCACCGAGCAGATCCGGTGCGAGCGGCTCAGCCACCAGTGGGATCCGCCAGCGTTCTGGAAGCTGGCCAACGAGGCGGGAACGAACGGAATCCGACTCGGCGGGGTAGACGCCGCGACCCGCACCGACGTGCTGGCTCGCATGCAGGCCGGGCTCACGCGGCTGGCGCCCAGGGACTTCTTGTGGGAGGGCGAGGTCATCTGCGCCGTGGCAACCAAGGACGTGGCCCGGCGGCCAGCGAGGTGCAGGCCGCTCCCCGGCCGGACTGGCAGATCGCCTGCCGGCCAAGGGACCCTGCGGGTGGCCGCCATGACCAGTGCCAGGGACAACAGACCGCTGGTGGCCGAGTTACCTGTGCACCAGCCGATAGCGCGGCGGGACCACAGATCGATGACCGCAGGGCACCTGGCGTGAGAACGCGCCGGACTCCTACGGCCTGGCCTCGAACACGAGATTGAAGGGCGTCTCACTGGCCCTGCGGAAGCGGCTCAGGCCAGCCATCGTGACGACATCGCGGATCCGGGCCTCGCCGGCCTGCGCGCCGAGCGCCAGCCCGACCTCTTGCGACAGGGACGCTGGAGTACAGAGCAGGGTCGAGAAGCTGTAGTACGCCCGCCCGACCGGGTTGAGGTTGTCCTCCACCCGGTCACCTGCGGCCGGCTCGACGATCATCCAGGTGCCGTCGGCACTCAGGGACTGGTGCACGTGGCGCGCCGCGCCCGCCGGGTCCCCCATGTCGTGCAGGCAGTCGAACATGGTGACCAGGTCGTATCCGCTCCCGGAATACGTGGAGGCCGCAGCCACCTCGAACCGGACCCGATCGCCGACACCCGCCTCGGCCGCCCGTTGGCGGGCCGTGATGATCGAGCCCTCGTGGTAATCGGAGCCGACAAAGGTCGAGGCCGGGAATGCCTTGGCCATCAAGATCGTCGACGCACCGTGGCCGCAGCCCACGTCCGCCACCGATGCGCCGCGCTCAAGCTTGGCGACGACTCCGTCGAGCGCAGGCAACCAGTCCGCGAGGAGGTGAGCGTTGTACATGGTGCGGAAGAACCGCTCGCAGCCGTTGAAGACATCCGCGTTGTGGTCGTGCCAGCCGACCCCCTGGCCCGTCCTCGCGGCGTCGGCGATCCTGGGGGAATCGAGCACCGTGCCGAGCGCGATCTGGAAGAAGCCGGGCAGGTAGGCCGCGCTTGCCTCATCGGTCAGCGCCACCGCGTGCTCGGCAGGCAGGGTGAAGCGACCGCTGTCCGGGTCGTAGTCGATGTAGCGTCCTGCGGCCTGCGCGTTGAGCCACTCGCGGATGTACCGCTCGGCGTTACCGGTCCGCTCGGCTAGCTCGGCAGGCGTCAGCGGCCCCGCGTCGGCCAGCGCGCGGTACAGGCCGAGCCGTTCGCCCATCACGACCAGGGCGGTGTTGAGGGTGGCGCCGACCTCGTCGACCGCACGGAAGACAAACCCCATCAGCTTGTCCTGGTCGATCGCCGTCGTCGGCTGCTCTGTCGCGGTCATGGTGCCTCCTCAGGGCCGAAATCGCGTTTCAGCGAAGCTAAGTCGCTGCCCGCGCCTGCCGCTTCCGGGGAGATCCCTAGTACTCGCCTCGGTTGCCGTGGCTTCGTACCGGGGTGCGTCCGTACACTCGCTGACATGTTGCTCGGACGTGACCGCGAGCAGCAGGCGGTCCTCCGGCTGCTTCAGGACGCCCGCGCCTGCCACAGCGGGGTCCTGGCCGTGGTCGGAGAGGCCGGGATCGGCAAGTCGGCACTGCTTGCCTACGCGGAACAGCAGGCGGCCGGCATGAAGGTGCTGCGAGCACGCGGGGTGCAGTCGGAGGCGCACATCCCCTTCGCCGGGCTACTCGAGCTGCTGCGCCCGGCGCTGCCGTGCATCGAGAAGATCCCGGGGCCGCAGGCCGCCGCGCTGGAGAGCGCGCTCGCGCTCCGCCCCGCGCAGACGCAGGACCGCTTCGCGGTCGGTGCGGCCACGCTGAGCCTGCTGGCGGAGTACGCGGATCCGGCCCCTGTGGCTGTCCTGGTCGACGACGCCCACTGGCTCGATGGTTCGAGCGCCGATGCCCTGCTCTTCGCGTTCCGTCGCTTGTTCGCCGATCCTGTCGCCGTCATCCTCAGCGTGCGGCAGGGGGAGCCCTCCTTGCTCGACGGTGCTGACCTGGCAACCATTCGCCTGCGTGGCCTGAACCTGGCCGCGGCGGCCGAGCTGCTGAGGCGCCAGGAAGGCGAGCCGCTCACCGAGGATGTGGTGGACCGCCTGCACCGTGAGACGGGCGGGAACCCGCTGGCCCTCCTCGAGCTGGGCGCCGACCGCGCGCGGCTGGCCAGCGTGGCGCCAGAGACGCCGCTTGCCGCCGAGACCAGCATCGCCCGGCTGTACCTGCTGCGGCTCCGTTCCCTGCCGCAGCGCACCCGCGACGTCCTCGCCCTGGCATCGGCCATCGACGGCGGCGAGGTGGCGGTGCTGGCCCGCGCCGCGCCGATGCTGGGGCTTGACCTCTCCGATCTCGCTCCAGCCGAAGACGCCGGCCTCGTCGCCGCGCACGAGTCACGGCTGGAGTTCCGGCACCCGCTCGCCCGGTCAGCCATCTATGGAGATGCCCCGGCAGCCCGGCGACGCGAGCTGCACCGCGCCCTGGCGAGCGCCCTTCCCGATGTGGACGCCGATCGCCGTGCCTGGCATCTGGCACTGGCCTGCCTCGGCCCGGAGGACGCGGCGTCGGCGGCGCTCGAGCAGGCCGGCCAGCGCGCACGCCAGCGCAGCGCGTATCAGGTCTCCTCGCGCGCCTTCGAGCGCGCGGCCCTGCTGGCACCCGAGGAGGCCAGGCAAGCCGACATGCTCTATGCCGCGGCCGACGCGGCCTGGCTCGGCGGTCTCGCCGATCGCGCCGTCACGCTGCTGGACCAGGCGCGGCGGCACTCCCCCGCGCCGGAGCTGACCGTGCGGATCGAGCAACTCCGCGGTCACATCGCCACCCGGTGCGGGCCGATCGCCGAAGCGCAGCGGATCCTGCTGGCCTCCGCTGAGCAGGCCGCGCGGGTGGATCCCGAGCGCGCGGCCGTCATCCTGGCCGAGTTGGTAGACGCCTCGTTCTATGCGGGCGACGCCGCCACCATGCGCCTGGCCGGCGAGCGCGCGGCGGGGCTCGCGCCGAGCGCCCCGACCGCCCGCGCCATGTTCTTCCTGCTGAACGCGCAGGGAATGGCGCTGATCTTCGATGGCGAAGGCGAGCGAGGCGCCACGGCCATCCGCGCGGCGGTCGAGATGCTGCAGCACTCCGACGAGCTCCGCGACGATCCCCGCCTGCTCGCCTGGGCAGTGATGGGACCGCTCTGGCTGAGGGAGGCGGATACCGGCCGGGAATCCGCCGACCATGCGCTGGCGCTCGCGCGCCGTACGTCGGCCGTGGGCGTGCTGCCGTTCCTGCTTGGCCACGTGGCGTGCGATCACGGGGCGACGGACCGGTGGGCCGAGGCCACGGCTGGTTTCCACGAGGCGATCGGCCTGGCGAGGGAGACCGGCCAGCGTACCGACCTCGGTTACCTGCTGGCCAGGCTCGCGCTCATCGAGGCCAGGCAGGGCAGGTCAGAGCAGAGCCGCTCGCACGCCGGCGAGGCGCTCAGCTTGTCGCGCGACATGGGCCTCGGGCTGTCCGAGGCGTGGGCTCTGGCCGCGCTCGGCGATCTCGAAGTGGGTCTCGGCCGGCCTGAGGCCGCGCTCGCGCACTTTCAGGAGCAGCAGGCGGTACTCGGGTCGCGCGGCATCCTCGATGTGGACCTGTCGCCTGCGCCGGAGCTTGTCGAGGTCTACCTGCGTCTCGGCCGAGGCCACGAGGCCGCCCAGGCAGCAGCGGAGTATGAGCGCGGCGCGGCTGCCAAGTCTCAGCCCTGGGCGCTGGCACGGGCAGCGCGATGCCGCGGGCTGCTGGCAGCCGAAGGAGAGTCCGATCGCGACTTCGAATCAGCGCTGGCGTGGCACGCGCAGACGCCCGACTGCTTCGAGACCGCCCGCACTCACCTGGATTACGGCGCCCGCCTGCGGCGCGAGCGGCAGCGGGTCCGGGCACGCGATCATCTCCGTGCCGCCGTGGACAGATTCGACCGGCTCGGCGCCGTGCCGTGGTCGGAGATGGCGCGGGCCGAACTCGCCGCCACCGGTGAGACCGCGCGGCGACGTGACGAGACGACGCTCAACGACCTGACTCCACAGGAACTCCAGATCGCGCTCAGCCTCGCTGAAGGCCGCACCACGCGGGAGACCGCCGCTGCCCTGTTCCTTAGCCCGAAGACCATCGAGTATCACCAGCGCAACGTCTACCGCAAGCTCTCGGTCGGCAGCCGCGCCGAGCTCAAGGCGGCCGTGGCCCGCCTCACCGCCGGACGATCACCAGCGGTCGTGCCGACGGCGCCCCCGAGCCGGTAGTTCGCCGGCCATCGGCGAGCCAATGCCGATCAGAATCACTGGCAATGAGGCTTAGAACAGCATGTTCAGGCAATCAACATTGGTGGTAAGACTCCAAAACCTGATCTCCCGCTAGGGAGCGCTCAGAATCATGCCCGGTCGAGGCTGCAGTTCAGGGCCAGGCATGGTGGTGCGATGTCACGATTCGTCGAGAATGCCGAGCAAGTAGAGGTGGCCTTCGAGGTCCATGAAGCACGCAAAGGGCCGATCTGCACGCCCTGAAGTGGTCGGCAGGCATCTGCGGCGCGATAAGGTCAACAGAAATATTAAGGGGACTTACTGGCTTTTCGAATCGGTTGCGGTGCAGGACAGACCGCACGGAAGCAAAGCCAGCAGGATCCCCATGAAAGGTACGAGGCGTTACCATCCTAATGGCCACGCTCATGGCAGGGGCAGGCATGGCGGGTTCCACGCGCACAGGCGACCGGGCGCTGGCGGCTGGTCGCCACTGGGCTCCCTGGCTCAGCTTGGCCTGTATGGCGTCCTTGCCGTGCAGGCTGTCTTGTCCCTCAGGTTGATCTGGTCTAACACCGCTTTCCTCGACGAGGCGACATACCTGTACGTGGGTCATGTCGAGCTGTCCGGATGGCTGCACGGAACGTCGGTGCCCGCCTATCCGACCTACCTGTCCGGCGCGCCAGTCATCTACCCTCCGCTCGCCGCGCTCGCGAACGACGTCGGCGGCCTCGCCGGAGCCCGGATCCTTTCACTCTGCTTCATGCTGGCCGCGACCTGCATGCTGTGGGGAATCACGCGCAGGCTGGCTGACCGCCGGGCAGCCTTCTTCGCGACGGCGATCTTCGTCGCGCTGGGCCCGACACAGTACCTCGGCGCCTTCGCCACGTACGACGCGATGGCGTTGTTCCTCATGTCCGCGTCGGCCTGGTGCGTCGTCGCGGCGCGAGACCACGCGGACTCAACCCTGCTCGTGCTCTGCGGCGCCGCCCTGATGGCCCTGGCCAACGCCACGAAGTACGCGTCCGGCCTGTTCGATCCCGTCATCATCGCCCTCGCCGCGCTGAGCGTCGGAGCGAGGCAAGGCGCGAAGAAGGGCCTGGGCAGGGCGGGCTACCTCGCAGTCGTCGTGGTCGGCATGCTCGCGATCCTGCTCACCGCCGGCGGCCCGTACTACGTGACCGGCGTGCTCTCCACCACGGTTGCCAGGGCAGTCGGCACCGACTCTCCGCTCCTCGTGCTGACCGACGCGGGCAAGTGGATCGGCCTTGTCTGCGTGCTCGCCGCGGGTGGCGTCGCGGCCGCGTCGCTCAGCCGCGAGAGCCGGTTCCAGGTGGCGACCCAGGCGCTCCTCGCTGCCGCCGCACTCCTGGCGCCGCTTAACCAGGCGCGGATCCACACCACGACATCCCTGTCCAAGCACGTCGACTTCGGCGCCTGGTTCGCTTCGGCCGCCGCCGGCTACGCCGTGGCAAGGCTGTCCAGGGTCAGCAGAAGGAAACCGGTGCACGTCGCTGCGGCCGTCCTGGCTCTCGGGCTGACGATCCTTCCCGTCGGCGTGATCGGCAGGGCCCAGGCCACGGACTTCTTCCAGGCGTGGCCGAACAGCTCCAGGGTCACGGCGATCCTGCGCACGCTGACCGCCTCGCATCCCGGCATCTACCTAGCCGAAGACTACGACGTCGCGGCGTATTACCTGGAGAATTCCATTACCTGGAATAGGTGGGACGATACTTGGTATTTCGATTATTCCCGGCCATCGTCAGATGACCCGATCCACGGACCGGCGGCCTATCAGGCCGCCATCGCTCACCACTATTTCAGCCTGATCATCCTTGACTTTGGAGATACCGCACCCATGGACAAGCTGATCACCCGGTACATTCGCCAGTCGGGTCGATATCACGTCATCGCCGAGGCTCCCTATTGGGACAAGTTCGGGACCGGGCAGTTCACTATCTGGGCCTACCAGCCACCTCACCGGCAGCGCGGTACCTCGCCGCTGCCGACACTGGCGCGGTCGTCGTGAGCGCCACCAAGGCGACCGGCCTCGCGCGGCCGGCGGAGCACGCGCGACCGCCGACGCTCCCCGATCCTCCTACGGATATCGAGAAGATGGCGTATTCGGACCGGAACCTGGCACTTATCCTCCGCGCCTCGCTGTTCAGCTTCGGCGCGCTTCTGATCAGCCAGACCAGGTTCTTGCTCACCGTCCGGCCGCTCTTGTTCTTCATCCCGCTGCTCGGATTCACGCTCGCCTACTACCTGATCTCGCTATGCGTGAACTTCGGCACGCATAGCTTCGACCTCGACCTGCATCGCGATCTCGTGACGACGTGGCGTCCTAGCCGCTATCCGAGCCTGGATATCTTCCTGCCGATCTGCGGAGAACCGCAGGAGATTTTGCGCAACACATGGACGCACGTCAGGTCGATCGTCGAGCGCTATCCGGGTACCGTGACGCCCTACGTCCTTGACGATGGAGCAAACCCGCAGGCCGCCGCGCTCGCGGAGATCTTCGGATTCAGGTACCTGGTGCGGCCGAACCGCGGTTATTACAAGAAGGCCGGGAACCTTCGGTACGCCTTCAACCAGTCAACCGGTGAGTTCATCCTGATCCTCGACGCGGACTTCGCGCCCAGGGCAGATCTCCCAGCGGAACTCCTGCCGTATCTCGACGCCGACCAGAGGCTGGGAATCGTCCAGTCCCCCCAGTTCTTCAGGACCCATCCACGTCAGTCATGGGTGGAACGCGGCGCGGGCTCGGTGCAAGAGCTTTTCTACCGGCTCGTCCAGGTGTCACGCAACCGGCACAATGGCGCGATATGCGTCGGTTCCTGCGCGATCTACCGGCGCGCGGCGCTGCGGACCAACGGCGGCACCACGCTGATCGAGCACTCCGAGGACGTGCATACCGGCTTTGACCTTCGGCGCGCAGGCTGGGGCTTGCAGTACGTCCCCATCCCGCTCGCGGCCGGCTTGTGCCCGGCTGACCCGGACTCCTTCATAACACAGCAGTACCGGTGGTGCGCAGGCTCTATGTCCCTGCTCGGATCCCGCAAGTTCTGGAGCACGCGCATGCACTGGCGCACCCGATTCTGCTACCTGTCCGGCTTCTGCTACTACCTGCACACGGCGCTGTTCACCTTCGTCACGCCAGCGATTCCGCTCACCATGCTGATTTTCATGCCAGAGCGGGTCCGGCTCATCAACTACGTGGCCATCGCGCCGTCGATCATCTACAACATGGTGGTATTCCCCGCCTGGCATCGCTGCAAGTTCGGCCCGTCCGCGTTCATGGCGAAATTCCTCTATGGATGGGCGCACCTGTTTTGCCTCTTCGACGTCTGCCGCGGCAAGCCGATGGGCTGGCAGCCCACCGGTGCCGGGAAGCGCAAGGTCGGCACCAAGCGGGTATGGATCGGGATCGCGCTGTGGAACGTTCCGGCCTGCACCACCTGGGTGCTGCTGACGCTCTGGCGCATGTCCCAGTACGGTTTCGCTAACTACGTCGTCATGCTGGGCACCGGCCTGTTCGCGTCCGCCATCACCGCGATGGCGCTTGGCTCGCAACGCAACTTCGTGCGCAATGCCGTGAAAGAAGTGACCGGATGAGACGGCGTACCCTGGCAGCGGCAGTCAATGTCATCGGGGTCACCGTGGTGCTGTCGGTCAGCATCGTCGCTGGACTACACTTCAGCAACCAAAGTGACTCCGTGCCCGCGCCGTTCCGGGTGGCAGCCGCCGAGCCGCCGCTGTCCTACCTGGGCGTATACGAGCCGAGCTCGCCGCACTCATACTCTGGCATCCTGCGCTTCAGCAAGCTGATCGGCAGGCTGCCAAACCTCGCCTTGTATTACAGCAGCTGGTGGGAGCCGTTCCAGATCTCTTTCGCCCGAGCGGCGCAGGCACATGGCGCCACCACCTTGGTGCAGCTAGAGCCGCGGCACGTCGATCTGAGCGCGATCGCCGCCGGACGCTACGACGGCTTCTTGAAGGCGTTCGCGCGCAGCGTGCGCTCATTCGGCCATCCGGTCGTCCTGTCGTTCGGCCATGAGATGAACGCCAACTGGTATGGCTGGGGCTATCGTCATATCAGTCCGAGCGAATTCATCGCTGCCTGGCGGCACATCCATCAGGTTTTCACCAGCCAGGGCGCTGACAATGTCATATGGCTGTGGACGGTCAACGTCGTGTGCGGACCCGATTGCAGCCCCACCGTCGGTGAATGGTGGCCTGGGTCCGCTTACGTGACATGGGTCGGCATTGACGGGCACTACTTCACCGCGTCGGTCAAGTTCGCGAGCCTCTTCGGCGCGACCCTGGGCCAGGTCCGCGCGTTCACCCATGACCCGATCCTCATATCCGAGGCAGGGATCGCGCCGTTCGTCGCGACGAACCGGATCACCGACCTCTTCGCCGGCGCCCGGGCACACGGCCTGCTCGGCGTGGTCTGGTTCGACGTTCAGGGTCACAACCTGCGGATCGAGGGAGATCCCAAGGCCATAGCGCTATTCAGGCTGGCCGTGCGCAAGTACGTCGAATACGGCCTCAGTTCAGGAGCACCTGCCGGATCAAGAAAAGAGCGAAATGTTCCGGACTAACCGCAAATCCAATCACGCGCCGCCGTAGCGGCGATTGCGGCCCGCGTACGAACGCAGCGCCCGCAGGAAGTCAACCTTCCTGAAGGCCGGCCAGTACGCGTCACAGAAGTAGAACTCCGAGTGCGCGCTCTGCCACAGCAGGAACCCGCCAAGCCGCTGCTCCCCCGATGTCCTGATGACCAGGTCAGGATCCGGCTGCCCGGCCGTGTACAGGTGCTCGGCGATGTGCTCGACGTCGAGGACCTCGGCCAGTTCCTCGATCGTGGTGCCCTTGATGGCGTGCTCCTGTAGCAGCGACCGGACGGCATCGGCGATCTCCCGGCGACCGCCGTAACCGACCGCGACGTTGACGAGCAGGCCGGGC
>JASIBM010000130.1 GCA_030045175.1 Streptosporangiaceae bacterium
GAGTTGCTGATCGGCGTGATAGCGCACGGCTACAAGGTCGCCGAGCGGCCTGCCACCATCCACAAGCGCCAGGTCGGCAAGAGCAAGAAGGGCCATAACGCCCTCTACGGGTTGTACTTCGCGAGGGTCATCGCCGGCACCTGGTGGCGCGAGCGCCGCCGCCGCACCCGCTAGCCGCCACAGCGCGGCTAGCCGCCTACCCGCTCGTCGCCGCGCCCGTTAGTAGCTCTCGCAGTCATGATCACGGTGGGTTTCCGTAGCATAGGTCGGTAAACCCACCGTGATCATGGAATGGTTGGAGGCTGCGGTTGGGGGGAGCGCGGAGGTTACTCCTGCGACGAGGGCTCGTGCTCAGCCGAACTGGCGGGAACCCCGACGGGCGTGAGCGACTCGGCCTCGACAGGTCCAGCCGCTCGCTTCCCGCGGTCCGCGAACAGCACGTAGTGGAAGATCAGGAACCTGGTCATGAACGTGATGAGGTTGGCGATCAAGTAGGCGGAGCCGACAAAGGCCAGGCCGGTAACTCCGTGCAAGTGGGCCTTGGCGTACTGGCCGGCGTAGTGCGTGGTCGTGGTGAGCACGATGGCCGTGCCGATCGAGATCACCCAGAACGGCAGCGTCTCCTTGAGCAGGTCCGGCCTGCCCTTGCGCTGCCACGCCCAGCGGCTCAGCACGTAACTGGTCGCCGCGCCTGCCAGCCAGCCAATGAGGCCGGCCCGGCCGGACGGTACGCCAGCCGTGTACGCGACGCCGAGCGCGATCTCGCTAGCAGAGAGCGACACGATCGCGACTAGCGCGAACCTGACGAACTGCTTGCCAAAACGGGTCTGGAGCCGAGTCGCGAGCGAGGTCGGCAGCTTGTCGATGAGCTTTGGCATTGCTGTCCTTGCCTGCCGGAGACATGCTGGTCGGTGAGACACACATACACTACGGGAACCGGTCGAAACCTAGGCCGGAACTCTGGGACTCGGGTGCCTGCGAAGCAAGTCCTTGGCACTCACGGGTAAGTCCAGCCACAGACTAACCCTTCCGAGGTACTAGCTGGTGCCAGTTACGGTCAGATCACGGCAAACCTGGCGGGCGCCCTGCGCTGGCGCAAGGGAAGCACCGTGGCAGGCCCGGGAGACGACCCCTTGGAACCCCGGCACCGACAGTAGGAGCAGGTCATGAGGATCTTGGTATTGGGCGGCGACGGGTACCTCGGCTGGCCCACCGCGCTACACCTGTCCGAGGCGGGCCACGATATCGCCGTCCTCGACAACTTCGCCAGGCGCGGCTACGACTTCGAGATAGGTGTCGACAGCCTGGTGCCGATCGAGGCATTGCAGACCAGGACGCGGGTCTGGCGCGAGCTGACCGGCAGTGACATCGCCTGCTACGTCGGTGACCTGACCGACGCCGACTTCACCTATCACGTCGTGCGCGAGTATGAGCCGGACACGATCGTTCACTTCGCCGAGCAGCGCGCCGCGCCCTACTCCATGGTCGATCGCAAGCATGCCGTGTACACGCAGGTCAACAACGTGGTCGGCACATTGAACCTGCTCTACGCGATCGCCGAGATCAACCCGGGCATCCACCTCGTCAAGCTCGGCACCATGGGTGCGTACGGTGAGCCCAACATCCACATCGAGGAAGGCTGGATCGAGATCGAGCACAAGGGCCGAAAGGACCGGGTACTCTTCCCGAAGCGACCTGGCTCGTTCTACCACCTGTCGAAGGTGCACGACAGCCACAACATCGAGTTCGCGTGCCGGATCTGGGGCATCAGGGCGACCGACCTCAACCAGGGCATCGTGTACGGCCAGCAGACGCCGCAGACCGCCCGCGACGACAGGCTCGCCACCAGGTACGACTATGACGCCGTGTTCGGCACCGTACTCAACAGGTTCGTCATCCAGGCAGTGCTCGGCCTGCCGCTCACCGTCTACGGCAAGGGCAGCCAGGTGCGTGGCCTCATCGAGATCAGGGACACCGTGCGCTGCCTGCAGCTGGCGTGCGAGAACCCGGCTGAGCCAGGCGAGTTCCGCGTCTTCAACCAGATGACCCAGTCGCTGTCGATCATGCAAATGGCGCAGACGATCGCGAGGGTCAGCCCGGTGGATGTCAGCATCGAGCACCTGCCGAACCCACGGGTGGAGGAGGAAGGGCACCACTACAACGTGGTGCACTCGGGCATGGTCGATCTCGGCCTGGATCCGCACCTGCTCTCCGACACCCTGATCGAGTCGCTCTTTGAGATCACCAAGCGCTTCGCCTACCGAGTCAGGCCCGAGGCGATGATCCCGACCATCGACTGGCGCAAGTCAGCGAGCCCCATCGGAAACTGAGCCGGTCGCGGTCGCGGCCATCGCCGGGCTGGCGCTGACGTGGCGACCGCGACCTAGTCACCGTCCCTGGTCAGCAGCCACCGCCCGGCAGCGACCTCGAGGCACAGCCGGAACGTCGCCGATGGGACGTTCCGGCCCGGCGACGCCGTCACCCGCCAGCACCGCAGTGCCTTCGGCGCTGCCTCGTCCCCGCCTGCCCCGCCGCCAGCCTCACCTCCGGCCGCCTCACCCGCGGCCGCCTCACCCGCGGCCAGCGAAGGTCGCTCGAGGACCGCGAGCACCGTGTATAGCCGCCCTCGCCAGACAAACCTGCCTGGCCGCCCGTCGATCAGCGCTACCTCAACCGGCTCTGGTCGCACCGTTGCTCACCTGCCTGCACATCCCCGCTGGCCACCTAGGGGGAAGACAGGCAGCTATCGAATAATTCGAAACTATATTCGGCTAGCCAAAGATGCAAGAGGCAGTCATGGCACGGACGTTCGCCATTCCCGCATCTCCCGCGCGAGCCAATGGGCAGCGCACGCGAGCCAGTCGCAAGCAGGCGGGCGCAGGAGGGATGCTGGCGCGAGCCAGCGCCGGCTCAGGGCGTAGGCGCGTACCCGGGCATGGGGAAGCCGGTCAGCAGGTCACGCACAGCCCCGGCGATTCGCCCGATGGTCGCCTCGTCGTCCTTGATCGCCGCGCTGATGGCCTCATCCATCCACGCTGCGACCTGGGGCATGTGACCGGGGGTCAGTCCCCTTGTGGTGATCGCAGGTGTGCCGATCCTGATCCCGGACGGGTCGAACGGCCGGCGGGTGTCGAACGGCACGGTGTTGTAGTTCACCTCGATGCCGGCCCGGTCGAGCGCCCGCGCGGCCGGCTTGCCCGCGATCTCCTGCGGGGTCAGGTCGATCAGGATCAGGTGATTGTCGGAGCCGCCGGAGATCAGGCTGTACCCGCGCTCGGTCAGCGCCGCCGCGAGCGCCCGCGAGTTCGCGACCACCCGGTGGGCGTACTCACCGAACTCCGGTGTCGCCGCCTCCTTCAGCGTCACCGCGATCGCCGCCGTGGTGTGATCGTGCGGCCCGCCCTGAAGGCCAGGGAAGACGGCCTTGTCGATCGCCGAGGCGTGCTCCGCATCGGTCATGATCATCGCGCCCCTCGGCCCGCGCAGCGTCTTGTGCGTGGTCGTGGTGATCACGTTGGCGTGACCCGCAGGCGACGGGTGCGCGCCGCCTGCGATCAGGCCGGCGATGTGCGCGATGTCCGCCACGAGCAACGCGCCGGCCTCCGAGGCGATCTGCGCGAAGCCCGCGAAGTCGATCACCCTCGGGATGGCGGTGCCACCACAGAAAATGATCTTCGGACGCTCCTTGAGCGCGAGGTCGCGCACCTCGTCAAGGTCTATCCGGCCGGTGTCGGCGCGCACGCCGTACTGCACCGAACGGAACCACTTGCCTGTGACCGAGACAGCCCAGCCGTGCGTGAGGTGGCCGCCCATCGGCAACGCCATTCCCATCACCGTGTCGCCAGGACTAGCGAACGCCAGGTATACGGCGAGGTTGGCTGGAGAACCGGAGTACGGCTGCACGTTGGCGTGGTCGACGCCGAACAAGTCCTTCGCCCGCTGGATCGCGACGAGCTCGATCGGGTCGATGAACTGCTGGCCCTCGTAGTACCGCCGCCCGGCATAGCCCTCTGAGTACTTGTTGGTCAGCACCGAGCCGCTCGCCTCGAGCACCGCCATGGACACGTAGTTCTCTGACGGGATCATGCGGAGCTTCTCGAACTGGCGGCGGGCCTCGGACTCGACCAGGGCGGCTATCTCCGGGTCGGTGCCCTCCAGATGCGAGAGTGGCGGCTGATGCATGGTTAACCTCCTGAGCACGAACCATACCCGCCAGCGCCCGGCCCGACGTCACCGGTCAGCGCCGTCCAGCAGGCCAGTCCATTCATGATGCCGCAACAAGGCCCAGGCGTACACCTGCGCTCGCGCAGGCTGATCAAGGCGCAGGCAGGCCGCATCGTTCCGATGCTGGTTGTCCGGAGATGGTCGTTTTGCCCCGTCGCGGGCGAACCGGATACCCTAACGGTGGCCTAACAACCGGCAGGACGGAGTGGAATGCGGATCGGGCAAATCGCTATCGACCTCGATCCGCTCAGGGAAAACCGCGACTTCAGGCTGCTGTTTACTGGCCGCCTCATCTCGTTCGCGGGCAATGCGGTCGCCACCACCGCGGCGAACTGGCAGGTCTACGCCCTGACCAGGTCATCGCTAGCGGTCGGCCTGCTCACCCTCGCCAGCAGCGCGGGCATGTTCACCGGGCTGATGGCCGGGGGAATGCTCGCCGACCGCCATGACCGCCGCATGCTGATGCTCGCAAGCAGGATCCCGCTCGCGGTGCTCGCGGCGCTGCTCACGATCAACAGCCTGCTCCCCCAGCCGCGCCTGTGGGCCGTGTACGTGCTGGTCGCGAGCATGGGCGCGCTGTCCGGCATCGGCTCCCCGGCCTCAACCGCAGCCGTTCCAGCGCTGGTCGGCAGCAGCAGGCTGGCCGCGGCTGCCGCGCTCAACGCGATGGGCAGCCAGCTAGGCAGCCTCGGCGGACCCGCGCTGGCCGGCGCGCTGATCGCCGGACCCGGCCTTGCCTGGTGCTACGGCATCGACTCCGCATGCTTCCTCGTCTTCGGCGTCACGCTGTGGTTCATCAGGCCGCTGCCTCCGACCGTCAGGGCCGGGCGGCCAGGGCTGCGGTCCATGGCCGAGGGGCTACGCCACGTCAGGCGCAACGCGGTCGTCGGTGGCATGCTCGCCGTGGACACCAGCGCGATGGTGTTCGGCATGCCATCGGCGCTCTTTCCCGCGCTGGCCAGGGAGCATTTCCACGGCGGTGCCGCGACGTTCGGCCTGCTGGCCGCGGCGCCCGGCCTCGGCGCGCTGATCGGCGCCGCGACAAGCGGCTGGACAAGCAGGGTCGCACGGCCGGGCCTGGTGGTGATCGGCGCGGGCCTGGCCTGGGGAGCGGCGATCGTAGGATTCGGGCTGAGCGGCAACCTGGCCGTGGCGCTCACGTTCCTGGCGCTGGCCGGCATGTCCGACCTGATCTCCGAGGTGCTGCGCAACACCTTGCTCCAGCGGTACACCCCGGACGAGCTGCGAGGCCGCGTGTCCAGCGTCTACCTGGCGCAGGTCACGACGGCGCCGTCGATCGGCAACGCCGAGGCCGGGCTGGTCGCCCAGCTCGTATCCACCACGTTCTCGGTGGTCAGCGGCGGGCTGGCGTGCGTGGCCGGTGCGCTGGTGCTCGGTGCGGTCAACCCCGCGCTGCGCCGCGCCAGCCTGGCCGGGCACTCGGACGACCCGGCCGGCGCCGAGCCTGGAGATGCCGAGCCTGGAGAT
>JASIBM010000017.1 GCA_030045175.1 Streptosporangiaceae bacterium
GTGGTTGTCATAGCCATGTCAGTGCAGTCCTTCGGCGAACGGGCCAAGTGCCAGGGCGGGGAAGTAGGTCAGGCCAACGAGGACGAGGATCACGGCGACGACCATGCCGACGAAAAGCGGCGTCCTGGTGTCGAGCGTGCCCGCGCTCGCGGGTACCGGCTGCTGCCTGGCCAGCGACCCGGCCAGGCCGAGCGCGAAGATCTCCGGCGCGAACCGGCCGAGCAGCATCACGCAGCCACCGACGACGTTGTACCAGGTGGTGTTCGTGCCGAGGCCGGCGAACGCCGAGCCGTTGTTGTTGGCCATCGAGGCGAACGCGTAGACGATCTCGGTCAGGCCGTGCGGCCCTGGGTTGAACACCGAGGACAGCGGCGACGTCGTCGGCGACGGCCAGTTCCTGATGCCGAGCGACAGGCCGGCGGCGGACAGGATGACCACAGGCAGCGTGAGGAAGTACAGCGCCGCGTACTTCATCTCCACCGGCCTGATCTTCTTGCCGATGTACTCGGGGGTCCGGCCGACCATCAGCCCGGCCACGAACACCGTCACCATGGCCAGCACCAAGATGCCGTACATGCCGGCCCCGATGCCGCCTGGCGCGATCTCACCGAGCGCGATGTCGAACAGCGCGATGCCGCCTCCGAACGGCGTCAGCGAATCGTGGAAGCAGTTCACCGCGCCGGTCGAGGTGACCGTGGTGGACGCGGCGAACAGCGAGCAGGCGGGCCTGCCGAACCTGGTCTCCACGCCCTCCATCGCGCCGTGCGCGAGCTTGGTCGCGGTGCCGCCGAGGGCGGTGTGCGCCTCGAAGAAGCTGATTCCGCCGACCGCGGCCAGCCAGATGATCACCATGATCGCGACGAGCGCGTAGCCCTGCCGGTTGTCCTTGACCATCTTGCCGAACGCCCGCGGCGTCGCGAACGGGATAAGCAGCAGGATGAAGATCTCGAACAGGTCGGTGAACGCGGTCGGGTTTTCGAACGGGTGGGCGGAGTTCGTGTTGAAGAACCCGCCGCCGTTGTTCCCCATGTCCTTGATGACTTCCATGGATCCAACGGGGCCGCCGGGGATCGTCTGGTGCCCGCCAGCCAGCGTCGTCACCGTCTGGTAGGCGTGCAGGTTCTCGATCGAGCCGCCGGCGATCAGGATCAGCGCGCCGATGACAGAAAGCGGCAGCAGCAGTCGCATGACCGCGCGGGTCACGTCCACCCAGAAGTTACCGAGCTTGTCGGTCTTGGACCTGGTGAATCCCCTGATCATCGCGATCGCGACCACCAGGCCGACCGCTGCCGACATGAACTGCTGCACGGTCAGGCCGGTCATCTGCACCAGGTAGCCGAGCGTGTTCTCGCCGCCGTAGTTCTGCCAGTTGGTGTTGGTGGTGAACGACACGGCCGTGTTCCACGACAGCGCCGGCGGCACGTTGGTCATGCCCTCGTTCAGCAGCAGGTAGTGCTGTAGCCGCAGCATGCCGTACAGGAACAGCACGCTGATCGCTGAGAACGCAAGGATGCTGCGGACGTACGTACTCCACTTCTGGTCCGCCTTCGAGTCGACGCCCATCAGCTTGTAGATGACGCGTTCGACCCGCCAGTCCTTGTCGGTCGTGAATATGTGCGCGATGTAGTTGCCGAGTGGTATGTAGCACGCGGCCAGCGCGACGAAAAGCAGCGCGAACTGAAGCCAGGCCGCGGCTGTGTAACTCATCAGAACCTCTCAGGCAGGACGAGGGCCACGAACAGGTACACGGTCAGCGCGATGCCGCCGATGAGGCCGATCCAGTTCTCAACGCTCAAAGCGCTCAATCCCCTTCACCAGTAGCCAGAGCACGCCGAACACCACGACAGTGAGTCCGATAAGCAGGAAATCGGACATGGAGCCTCCTTGGAGCGGGTCCGTGGGACCGGTTAAGTAAACAGGTCTAATCAGGCCAAGTACCGGCCCCTTACACCGCTCATGCGCGCCGGGAGCGATCCCTAACGAAATCCATGCAAAAACGTGGTCAACCGTCGGCCAGCACTGGACATGGCGGCATTGGTCCCGCGTCGTGATCGGGTTCTACTGGGTTGTGAGCCGCGCCGCCGACTGGGAATAACGCCCTTCGGTCAGCAGCAGCGCCGCTGGGACTGGCCGTCGGCGTGGGTTTCTCCGGGAAGGGATCGGGATCAGACATGGCGGAGTTCGGGTCATTCGCTGCCCTTGGCGACAGCTTCACTGAGGGCGTGGGCGATCCTGGAGCGAACGGAATCCGATGCCGAGGCTGGGCCGACCGGTTCGCCGAACACCTGGCCAGGAACCAGCCCGAGTTCCGCTACGCGAACCTCGCGATCCGCGGCAAACGGGCCGGCGAGGTGCTCGAGGAACAGGTGCCCGCCGCGATCGCGCTCGCTCCCGACCTGGTCAGCCTCGCGGCAGGCGGCAATGACCTGCTGCGGCCCCGCACCGATCCCGACGCGCTCGCGACGACATTCGACGCGGCGGTCGCGAAGCTGACCGCGGCAGGCTGCACCGTGCTCGCGTTCACCGGCTTCGATCCGATGGCGTTTCCCTTGCTCCGCCTGATCAGGGGCAAGGCGGCCGTGTTCAGCATGCACGTGCGGGCGATCGCCAACCACCACAACTGCCTGCTCGCCGACCTGTGGGCGATGCGCATGCTCACCGATCGCAGGCTCTGGTCACCCGACCGCTTGCACTTGGCCCCAGAGGGGCATCGCCGGGTGGCGCTGCTCGCGTGCGAGGCGGCGGGCGTCAAGGTCAATGAGGACTGGCGCGCACCGCTGACCGCCATCCCGGCGATACCCGGGCCGCTCGGCGGCGCGGCGACCTGGCTCGCCGCCAGGTGGGACGACATCGAGTGGGTGACCGAGTACTTCGCGCCTTACCTCAGCAGGCGGCTGCACGGGGTCTCGGCGGGCGACGGGATGACGGCCAAGCGAGCCGAGCTGACCAGCGTCGATCAGGGTTACCTGAGCGCGGTCATCCCCGGGCCCGCGATGGCCGCGCCAGCGGTGGCTGAGCCTGCACTGGCCGAGCCGCCGCTCGTCGAGCCTGCGGTCGTCGAGCCGCCGGTCGTCGAGCCGCCGCTCGTCGAGCCGCCGGTCGAGGCTGCGGTAGCCGAGGCTGCGGTGGCCGAGCCAGCTGCGGCCGAGCCTGCTCACGTCTTATGCTCCCGCCATGGCCTTGGATCTGTCTGCCGGAGTCGCGGAGCTGACCGCGCGGCTAGTCGACGTCGAGTCCGTGAGCGGCGGTGAAGGGCCGCTCGCCGATGCGATCACGGCGGCGCTAGAGCCCTACCCTCACCTGACTATCAGGCGTGACGGCAACGCCGTGGTGGCGAGCACCGACCTGGGCCGATCGCGGCGAGTGGTGCTGGCCGGCCACATCGACACCGTCCCCGTGGCCGGGAACCTGCCGTCCGCCGTCAGTGACGGCCTGCTGTACGGATGCGGCAGCTCCGACATGAAGGGCGGAGTTGCCGTACAGCTCAGGCTGGCCGCCATGGTAGCCGAGCCAGTGGTGGACGTCACCTACGTGTTCTACGACTGTGAAGAGGTCGAGTCGGAGCGCAACGGGTTGTTGCGGCTCAGCAAGACAAACCCTGACTGGCTGGCGGGCGACTTCGCCATCCTGCTTGAGCCGACCGGCGGGGTCGTCGAGGGCGGGTGCCAGGGAACCCTGCGGGCCGAGATCCGCGCCACCGGTGAACGGGCGCACAGCGCGCGCTCCTGGCTTGGCCGCAACGCCATCCACGAGGCCGGCCGCATCCTGGCCGTGCTGCTCGACTACGAGCCGCGCCAGCCCGAGGTCGACGGGCTGACCTATCACGAGGGACTGAACGCGGTCGGGATACGTGGTGGGGTGGCCGGCAACGTCATTCCTGACGAGTGCGTGGTCAGCGTGAACTACCGGTTCGCGCCGGACCGCGGCCCGGATGAGGCCATCTCCCATGTGCGGAACGTATTTGAAGCCTGGGGCGTGACGATCACCGATGTGGCTGGCGGCGCCAGGCCTGGTCTGGACCAGCCGGCCGCGGCCTCATTCGTGGCCGCCATGGGCGGGTCGCCGCGTGCCAAGCTCGGCTGGACCGACGTCGCCAGGTTCGACGCGCTCGGCGTTCCCGC
>JASIBM010000131.1 GCA_030045175.1 Streptosporangiaceae bacterium
GGCGGCATCGCCGAGAGTGGTGGCCACGCGCGCCCGGATCGGTAGCCTGCTCACTGGGACATCATTCTCATAGCCGCCGATGTTATCCGCCCACTGGCTGCAGGTCTGCCGCAGCCGATGTGGCCATGTCGTTATCGCTGCCAACGATAAACCGTCGTGGCCAGGACAGAACGGGCTCTAGCCAGCCGACGACCCCCATTTCACCTGCTGCCTGGAGCAACTGACCGCGATGGCTCGACCCGACGGCCAGCAGCGCCAGGTCGGCGGAGAACCCGCGCTGATCGTCTTCGCCGAGCAGCGCCGTCCAGGCCGGCAGCCTGTTGCTGTCGAGCTCCATCGACAGCGGGTGCCTGCGCAGCGCGCTTATTCGCTGACCAACCTTGATATCCGGCCGGTCGATCAGCCCGGGCAGTTCAAATTCGAGCGGGAGGGCAAGCTCGAACGGATCGGGAGACGGGCCGGTCAGCGGCAACGCGCGTTCAAGCTCGTGCAGCCACTGGAGCTGGGGTATCACCCAGTCGGGGCCGACCTGCGTTCCCGCGCCCTTGCCGCCGTTCAGTATGCGCAGCGATGTCGCCGAGACGGCGACGGCGAGATCGGCCGGATCGAAGCATGCCCTGATGGCGCCAGACCGGGAGGCGATGGTCCGTTCTATCACCGTGGCGAGCACGCACTCGGCGAGCCGTCCGTCCAGGCCAGACCATCGCTGGCGCAGCGATGCCGGCACGGCGGGCAGCGCCGAGTTGGTGAGGAACGCGAGCACCATCGCCTCGGCCCAGACGCGCAGCCAGGCGAAGTCCGGCGAGTCCGCGAGCAGGTCAGCCGACCGCAGCTCGAGCAGGTTACAGGCGCGCCCGCCGGAGCACGCGGGCCCGCAGGCGGGCGATCTTCGGCCAGCTACCGGCGGCTCGGCGAGCTTGCCCCCCGTTGGCGCATCCGCCTGGTCATCAAAGGGCACCAGTATCCGCACCGGCCTGTCCATCCCGTCGGCGAACACGGCGGCGACTCCCGGCGCGAACGAGACGACCTGCTTGGACTGCTCGGCGTCGAGGTTCATGGTCGCGCCGACGAGTTCTCTGTCATCTCGCGCCGGAAGCCGGTGCACGACCTTCAGCGCGGTGTTCTTCACGACATCGGGAACGAGCTTGGCCGGGATCTGCTCGGCGATCACCAGGCCCTCACCGTAAGCCCGGATCTCGGCGAGCAGGCCGGCGAACAGCTCGACCGCGTGCGCGCTCGCGCCCTCGCGGTCGCCGCGCAGCAGCCGGTGCGCCTCCTCGATGACCATGACGTGCCGCAGCCCGCCTGCCGCGCCAGCCGCACCGCCAGCGCCAGCGCCGCCGTCCCGCCAGGCACGCGAGCGCAGCCGCAGGTGCTCGACGATCCTGATGATCAAAGTGCCGATCAGGAACGCCTTGTCCTCGTCGTTGGCGACATCCTCGATGGCGAGGACGGCGTTCCTGCGCAGCAGTTCGGCGACATCGGCTGGATGACCGCCCTCAAAGAACCGGCCGGCCGACCCGGTGCGAAGCGAGCGGAGCCGGACGTCGACGAAGCCGCGCACGTCCGCCTGAAGCTCGCGGCCGTAGCCGACATCCTCGATCACTTCGATCGCGGCGGCCTGGAGCTGAGCCAGCGTCGGTATCGCGGGCGGCACGACCGCCCCTGGCCGGCCAGTCCCGGTCACCGGATCCCAGCCGCACGCCTCGTACACCCGCTGCAACGCCTGCGACATGATCTGCGGGAACGGCTCGCGAGCGTCGAACGCGGCCAGGAACAGTGCCCGCACCATGTCGATGTGCGCCTGGACGGGAAAACCGGGCTCAGGCGCCAGCGGGTTAATGGCCAGCGGTATCGCGGCCGGGTCGGCCGGGTTGATGATGGTAACGCCGAGGCCGGGAGCGATCCGGCCGGCGAATGCCGCGTACTCGGACTTCACCGGCTCAACGACCAGCCAGGGTACCTCTGCCTTGGCCAGCTGTCCGAGCAAGTGCCTGACCGTAGCCGACTTGCCTGATCCGGTCGCCCCGGTGATCAGCGCGTGCCTGTTCAGCGTCGCGCGCGGCACGCCGAACTCGCCGACCTCGCGGTCCTGGCCGTCCAGGATGGCGCCCACGGCTATCTCGTCCGGACCAGACGGCTCGGCCGTCACATCGAAGTAGCCGGCTTCGAGCAGCCGGACTCCCGGCACCTCCCGGCGCGGCAGCCCGGCGAGCGCGGCGAGGACGCCCGCGGTGGCGGCGAACGGCACGCGGGCGCCGTCGGCTGAGTCCGTGCTCATGGCCGCCAGCGCGTCGGCCAGGTCCATGGCAGCCTCTGGCCCGCGCAGGCGATACGAATGCGCGCTCAGGTCCGCCGACCCGATCAGCATCGGGGCGATCAGCCGGAGTTGCTCCGGATCGGCAGCGCCGACGAGCACCCGGACGTTCCACAGGCCGGCGGCGCCGTAGGCGTCGAGTTCGGCTAGGCGGCTCACCGCGCGGTCCGCGTCAAAACGCGACCGCTCCTCATCGAACCTGCGCAGCACATTGAGCTGGTTGCGAAGCTCGGCGATCTCAGCGGCGAGCAGGTCGGTGGGCTCAGCGACGACAAGCCAGCCAAAGGGCCTGCCCATCAAGGTCGTCAGCGCGGACTCAAACAGGCTGGGCGCGGCGCCAGGCAGTCCCGTGCTGCTGGCCAGCCACCCGGTCCCGTTACCCTGGCCGGGCAGCGCCGCTGCCGCAGGCCAGCCGTGCGGGGGACCAGCGCCGGCCGGGCCGGCCAGGCGCGGCGCCTGCCGACCCGGGCACGGCGTCCATACCAAGCGGTCGAACTCGGTCATCGGGTTCCCAGCCACCGCGGTTCCACGGGCGCCCCAGGGGAACAGCAGCTCACTGTGCCTGGCCGCACGCCCCGGATCACGCCGCTCCGGATCACGCCGCCCCGGATCACGCTCATCTGGCAGGTCGTATGGGTGCTGGCTCTGCCTGGACGGCGCTGGGTGCGCCCGCGCCGATGGCAACGGCCCGGAATTGGTGATCAGCTCGAGTGGCGCACCACCACCACGGGCGAGCCATCCGATGACAAACGGGCGACGGTCCTGTGCCGCGCTGAGCACGGCGGGCAACACCGACGCGTAATCCCGTTCAGCCGTGCCGCTATACGCGGCATCGGGGATCGCGACGACCCGGTACCAGGGCGCGACCACGCCGCCGCCGATGCCGGGATCGCTGCTCATGTGCGGGCAGGATACCCGAATCCGTTACCGAAGGACCTGGGTATTCGCCACTGCGCGAGCGAGCCGAAGGGCACCGCGCCGCGCCAGTCAGAGGTCGACCTCGCCGCTGATCCTGGTGACCGTGGCGCCGCTCACCCAGACGGTGCCGTCAGGGTCGCTGGACAGGTGCACCCGGCCGGCGCGTCCGATGACGGATCCCTGGCTCGCGATGTAAGGCGAGCTAGCCCGGCCCGATGTCAGCAGCCACTGCCCAAGCGCCGCGTTGAGGCTGCCGGTGACAGGATCTTCGACCAGCGAGCCGCGCACCAGGAAGAAGGCCCGCACCTCGAACGCGCACTCTGAGCCCGGCGGGTAAGGGCCGACCACCCCGATGTCGCGGCCGATGGCGGCCGGCCGCAGTCCGAGCACAGCATCCGCGCTGCGCAGCAGGACGGCCAGCCAGCCCGGCCCGTTGTCGGCCCACTGCGCGTCAACCACGTCGTCGCGGCCGATGCCGAGTTGCGCCGTGACCTGTTCGATCAGTGACTCATCCACCGGACCGGAACGCAGCAGCGGTGGCGCGGCGAACCCGAGGCCGGCTGGGCTGCGCCTGACCTCAACGAGGCCGAGCCCGCACTGCTGCACGATCACACCAGGCGCGCTCGGCTCGCGCCCGGCCTCCAGCCAGGCGTGGCACGTACCGAGCGTCGGATGGCCGGCGAAGCCTAGTTCCTGGCCCGGGGTGAAGATACGGACCAGGTAGTCGGCCCTGGGGTCGGTGGGCGGAAGCACGAAGGTCGTCTCGGACAAGTTCGTCCACTGCGCGAAGCCCTGCATCTGCTCCGTGGTCAGCCCGGCGGCGTCGAGCACCACGGCAACCGGGTTCCCAAGGAACGGCCCGGAGCAAAAGACATCCACCTCACGAAATGGCCGTCGCACACCGCGAGTGTGTCACAGCCCCGGCTCGCCGTCGCCGCTGGGCACCTGCGTCGCTGGCGCGAGCCAGATAACTTTCGGCCAGGGGGACTAGGCAGTGCGGGTGATGCTGTAGAACTTTCGGCATGGAGCACTCTCTGATCAGCCTGATGACCAGCCACGGCTATCTGGCGTTGATCATCTTTGCGTTCATCGAGGCCTGCAGCATCCCGATCTCCTCCGAGATTACGTTCGCCTGGGCGGGGGTGAGCGTCGCGACGGTGCACAACTCCAGCTTCAGCCTGCTCGGGGTGATCGTGATCGGCACGCTGGCCGAGATGGCAGGCTCCCTGACGTCGTACGGGATCGGGCGGGTGGCAGGCCGGCCGCTGATCGAGCGGCACGAGCGGTGGGTGCGCTGGGTCATCACCAAGTCCGAGCTTGACCGTGCGGAGCGGTTCTTTGCCGGGCGCGGGTCCTGGGTGGTGGCACCAGCCAGGGCATTGCCGCTGGTGCGCTGCTTCGCCTCACTCGGTGCGGGCGTAGTCGAGGTCCCTGTCGTCCCCTTCACCATCTTCAGCCTCATCGGCACCGCCGCCTGGGCCACCGGGCTGACCCTGCTCGGCTACAACCTCCAGGACGCCGTCACCAAGTTCTTCCACTCGTTCTCGGTGATCGGCGCCGTCTTGCTGATCGTGTTCCTGGCCGGCCTGGTGGCGCACCGGATCCACGTCGTCAGGAAGGACGCCGTCCGCCAGGGTGACCGTCGGCAGGACCAGGACGGCATCCAGGCGACCAAGCCGAGGATCGGCACGGACCGCAGCGGCGGAGCACATCGCGGCGGTCGCGCGCCTGGCGCGTGACCTGCACGCCTGCCTGCCGCGCCCGTTGGCTCGCGGTGCCGCACCGCCCGCAGTAGTTATCGCTGGCCTTGCCGCCATGCCTCGTATAGCAGGATCCCGGCGGCGACGGCGAGATTGAGTGATTCGGCCGTGCCCCGCATCGGAATCCGCAGCCGCAGGTCACCGGCGGCGAGCAGGTCGGCAGGAAGCCCGGCGCCCTCGCTGCCAAGCAAGATCGCCAGCGGCGAGGGCAGCGCGGTGTCCCAGAGGGTCGCTGGTCTGCCGGGGCCATTCGTATCGCCCGGCGCGTCCGCATCGCCCCGCGCATTCGAGCCGCCCGGCGCATCCGAGCCGCGGCTGGGCGTCGTCGCGGCGACCGTGACGCCCCGAGCCCGGCACCAGGCCAGGAAGTCGCCAGGCGAGTCCACGGCGACGATGGGAACGCCGAACACCGCGCCCATCGACGCCTTCACCGCCGTGGGGTCGAATGGGTCCGTGCTCGCACCGAGCATGATCACCCCGGCGGCGCCGGCCGCGTCGGCAGTCCTGATGATCGTTCCTAGGTTGCCTGGGTTGCCGACCTCGTGCAGCGCGAGGAACACGGAGGAGGGCGTCACGGCGAGCTCATCGAGCTCGGCCGTACGGCTCCGCACTATCGCGGCGAGCCCGGCGGGTGCGTCCCTGTCCGCGATCCTGCCGAACAGCTCGCCGGACAGCCTGGCCACCCGCAGGCCGCGTTCCTCCTGCTGCGCGACCATGGTCGCGGCCGGATCCCGAAGCAGGTCGGGCGCCACGATCAGCACCTCGATGTCGGCCCCGGCCTCCACCGCCTGCCATACCGGCTGAACGCCACGGACGACGAACGCGCCCTCACGGCGCCTGTGCTTGCGGTCGCCGAGCTGGCGGACCCGCTTGATCAGCGGGTTCGCCGAACTGCTAATTAGCTCGCTCACAAACCCCTCTCTCACCGCCGGTCGCGGTCCGGGCGGCCGTCCGCTTGTCCCCTATAGTTAACGCCCAATGTGGCCGAACCGGCGGAAGGGGCTGCAGTGGGCGTGGAACGCGAACGGGTGGCCGGCTTCGGCCGTCTTGAGTACGGGCTGCGCCAGGCGGGCGAGTGGTACCGGTGGGGGCCGTACGTCAGCGAGCGGCAGTGGGGCACCGTGCGCGAGGACTACAGCCCGGACGGAAGGGCGTGGCAGTACCTTCCGTTCGACCAGGCCAGGTCACGCGCTTACCGCTGGGGCGAGGATGGCCTGGCCGGGTTCTGCGACGTGCATCAGCGCCTCTGCCTGGGGCTGGCCCTGTGGAATGGCCGCGACCCTATTCTCAAGGAGCGGCTTTTCGGCCTCACTGGCCCCCAGGGCAACCACGGCGAGGATGTCAAGGAGTACTGGTGGTACCTGGACTCCATCCCCAGCCACGCCTGGAACCGGTGGCGGTATCACTATCCGCAAGCTGAGTTCCCCTACGCCGAGTTGCTCGCTGAGAACGCCTCGCGAGACCGCACCGAGCCCGAGTACGAGCTCGCCGACACCGGGGTGTTCGACGATCGCAAGTTCTGGATCATCGAGGTGAGCTACGCCAAGGCCGGCGCCGATGACCTGCTGATGCAGGTGAGCGTGACCAATGCGGGCCCAGAGCCCGCCACGCTGCACGTGCTGCCGACGGCCTGGTTCCGCAACACCTGGTCCTGGGAACCTGGCGCGGCCAAGCCCGTGCTCAGGGCCGTGCCGACGGCCGGCACCGGTGATCCCGAGGCCGGCTACGTGGCCGTCAGCATGACCCACCCGTTCATCGGCGACCTGGAGCTGCTGGCCGGGTCGGGACCGGACGGCCGCGTCCCCGAGCTGCTCTTCTGCGAGAACGAGACCAACACCGCGCTGCTGTTCGGCTCCGACCCGATCACCCCGTACCCGAAGGACGGCATCGGGGATCACGTGATTCACGGGGCGGCCACGGTCAATCCACGGCAAGCAGGCACCAAGTGCTCCGCCTGGTACCAGCTGACGCTGGCCGGCGGCGAGTCGGCCGAGCTGAGGCTGCGCCTGTGGCCGCGAGCCAGGGCGCGGCTTGAGGCGCGGGTCCAGGCGCACGACGTGCTAGGCACCGACTTCGACCGGGTGCTCGCGCAGCGGATGGCCGAGGCCGACGAGTTCTACGCCGAGCTGACGCCGGCCAGCGCCAGCGCCGACGAGGCCATGATCATGCGCCAGGCGTTCGCCGGCCTGCTGTGGTCCAAGCAGTTGTTCTACTACGACGTGGCCCGCTGGCTAGACGGCGACCCGGCGTCGGAGCCGCCGCCACCGGAACGGCTGCGAGGCAGGAATGCGAACTGGCGCAGCTTCGACGCCTTCGACATCATGTCGATGCCCGACAAGTGGGAGTACCCCTGGTTCGCCGCCTGGGACCTGGCGTTCCACTGCGTCGCGCTGGCGCACCTGGACCCCGCCTTCGCCAAGTACCAGCTGATCCTGCTGTGCCGGGAATGGTTCCAGCACCCCAACGGCGCGCTGCCCGCCTACGAATGGGACTTCTCCGACGTCAACCCGCCGGTGCAGGCCTGGGCGGCGATCGAGGTGTTCGCCGTCGACCAGGGGCGTGACCTGGACTTCCTGTCCCGGATCTTCGACAAGCTCATGATCAACTTTGCCTGGTGGGTCAACCTGGAGGACGCCGGCGGCCGGAACGTGTTCGAGGGCGGCTTCCTCGGCCTGGACAACATCGGCCCGATCGACCGCTCGCACCTGCCGGTCGGCGGCATCCTCGAGCAGTCGGACGCGACCGGCTGGATGGGCGCCTACTCCACCGCGCTCGGCACCATCGCCGCCGTGCTGGCCCAGACCAGGCAGCGGCCGGCCTCGGACCTCGTGCTGAAGTTCATGGAGCACTTCGCCGCCATCCGCGACGCGCTGACCAGCCAGGGCCTGTGGGACGAGACGGACGGGATGTACTACGACCGGCTCGTGACGCCGTCCGGGACCCAGGTGCCGATCAAGGTCCGGTCGATGGTGAGCATGATCCCGGCGCTCGCGGCCGCGGTCATCCACGAGGAAGACGTGCAACGCGCGCTGGTAGTGGACAAGCACTTCGCCCGGCTGCTCGACCAGGAATGCATCTCGGACCCCGAGGAGATGCGCGAGCAGGGCCTCATGACCGGGCAGCCGGGCCAGCAGAAGCTGCTGCTCAGCCTGGTCGGCCTCGACAAGCTGCCGCGGCTGTTCGCCAGGCTCTTCGACGAGGGCGAGTTCCTGTCGCCGCACGGGCTGCGGGCGCTGTCCGCCTACCATCGGGACCACCCGTACCAGATCTCGGTCGAGGGCATCACGGCGAGCATCGACTA
>JASIBM010000132.1 GCA_030045175.1 Streptosporangiaceae bacterium
GGAGCTCGTCCGCATCGGCGCCAGCCGGCCCGCGCGCCTGCCCGCCGGGGACAGGCTGGGCTGCGGCGCCCCGGCCGGTGGCCGGGCCGAATGCCCATCGGTGCTGCGCACTGCGACTTCCGGGGGCACTGCCGTCCCCGGCTACACCCCGGCCCAGTTCCGCAGCGCCTACGATCTAGCGACGGCTTCAGCGGGCGACGGGCACGGCGCGACCGTGGCCATCGTGACCGCGTACTCTGACCCGAGCGCAGCCGGCGACCTTGCCGTCTACCGCGCGCACTTCCGGCTGCCGGCCTGCACCGCAGGCAACGGGTGCCTGCGCATCATCAACGAGCACGGCGGAACCTCGGGCTTGCCTGCGCCGAGCGTGTCCTGGGCACTTTCCGACGCGATCGCGCTCGACGCCGTCTCCGCGCTCTGCCCGAACTGCCACCTGCTGCTTGTCGAGGCGGCGAGCAACTCCTTCGCCGATCTCGGCACAGCCGCGAGCACCGCGGTCGCCAAGGGCGCCCGGTACGTGCTGAACGAGTGGTCGGCGCCGGAGTCGCTGACGCAAGACAGCTACGACCACTACTTCAACCACCCCGGCGTCGCCATGGTGGCACCGGCCGGAAACGCCGGCTACGGGCGGACATTCCCCGGCGACCTGCCGTACGTCACCTCGGTCGGCGGAACGACCCTGCGTCCCACGCGGTACAGCACCCGCCACTGGGCAGAGACCGCCTGGGCCGGGACCGGGTCCGGCTGCTCCGCGATCGAGGTCAAGCCGTCGTGGCAGCGCGCCGACGCCAGCGCGACGACCGGATGCCCCAACCGGACGCAGAACGACGTGGCCGCCGACGCCGACCCGAGCACCGGAGCGGCGGTCTACGACTCCTACGGCACGTCCAGCCACTGGTCGCAAGACGGCGGTACCGGCCTGGCCGCGGCCATCATCACCGCGGCGTACGCCCTCGCCGGCCCGCCCGCCCGTGGCAGCTATCCGGCCAGCTACCCCTACCAGCATGCGAGTCACCTCAATGACGTGCTGTACGGGTCGAACGGCCCCTGCCCGCTCAACCCCGCGTACATCTGCAACGCCCAGCCCGGCTTCGACGGCCCGACCGGCCTGGGCACCCCGGACGGCATCGCGGCGTTCGCCGCGGCGGGCACCGACCCGGTGACCGTGATGGACCCGGGCACGCAGGACTACCTGGCGGGCGCCAGCACGGATATCACGATCACCGGGCTGGACTCCCGTTCCGGCGCGGCGCTCAAGTACGCGGCCAGCGGCCTGCCGGCCGGGCTGACGGTCACGGCTGTCCCGCACTCACTGAACGCCGTCGTCACAGGGACGCTGCCGGCGGCCGTGCAGGCCTACTCGGTGACCGTGACCGCGACCGACACGGCGACGGGCAAGCGCGGGTCGACCCGGTTCTCGCTCGTTGCCACCGGCTCCCTGGTCTCGTCAGCTCCGGTCACCACTTCGATCAGGACCGACATCGACCCGGGGGACAACACAGGTACCGACTGCCTTGACGCCGGCGCCCAGACGGCGGGCACGACGGTCACCGTCCAGCCATGCGCGATCGACCCGCAGCAACTCGACTGGTCGTTCGTCGGTAGCCCCGCACCAGGCTTCGGCGGCGTCCTGACCATCAACGGCTTGTGCCTCGCGTTGTCGGGCGGCACCGTGGCACTGGCGGCATGTGACCAGGGCAGCGCGGCGCAGGCCTGGTTCCCTGTCTACGGCGCCGGGCTTGCGAACAAGAGCACGGGCACGTGCCTGGACGCTGGCACCTACTCAGGCCCGCTGACGCTGCAGCCGTGCGATACCTCGCTCGGCGGTCAGCAGTGGCTGGCGCAGACCACCCTGCAGTCTGCCGTGCCCGATACCTGCGGCACCACCGATGACCGTTCAGAAGGTGTCTTGACGCCACCGCCGGCGGTCATCGAGACCGAGCCATGCGGGCAAAGTGGCGTCGACTACGACTTCAGCTACGACACGTCCAGCGGCCTGCGCAGCGGCGCGGGCTACTGCGCTACCCCCGAGTACCTGGGGTACGTCAGCGCCGAGGCCGCCTCCTCCATCGGCGAGTTCTGCCAGTCGGGCGCCTACAGCCAGTGGGCTCCGCTGCCGAACGGCGAGGTCCTGAACATCGGCACGGGCCTGTGCCTCGCCGACCCGGGCAACTCCGATCTGCCCAACAACCAGCTCCAGGTGCAGCCGTGCGATGGCGCGCTCGGTGAGATCTGGGCGCTCGGCTGACCAGCAACCCCGCCCGCGTGGCGTACCTGAAGGCAGGCTCAATGCGAATCAGCGCGCTTTCCCCCCGCACCCAGGCGCTCGCGGCCGGACTGGCCGTCATCGCTAGCTGCCTGGCCTTCTGCACAGGCGCGGCAGCGGCAGGAACGGTTACCTGCCCGACTGTCGACCCGAGCACGGGAGCGGTGTCACCCGCGCCATCGGCAGGCGTGGACTGGAGCGGATGCGATCTGGCCGGAGCCGACCTGTCCCAGTACGCACTTGTCGACCTGAACCTGAGCTACGCCAACCTGAGCAACGTGGATCTCCTGATCGCCAATGTCAACGGCGGCGACCTGACCGGCGCGAACCTCACGGGCGCGAACCTGATTGACGCCAAGGTCAGCGCGAACCTGACCGACGCGAATCTCAGCAGCGCCAACATGACGGGCACCGACCTCACCGCGGCGACCATCAGCGGCGCGATCATGGGCACCGCGACCATAACTGCGATCAGGACGTTCAACACGATCGGCGTGCCGGCCTCGCTGCCCGCCGGGTGGGAAGACATCGACTCCACCATCCTCGGGCCCACGGCGCAGGCGTGGGATGCCATACTCTCCGGCGCCGACCTGGCGGGCCTCGATCTTGACCAGGCGGACCTAAGCGGCGCGGACCTGTCAGGAACCAACTTGTCAGGAACCGACCTCGCCCAGGCGACCCTGAGCGAAGTCGAGTCTGGCCAGGTCACCGGCACGCCATCGCTGCCAGCTGGCTGGCTGGTCGCCAATGGCTACCTGGTGGGCAACGAAGCGAACCTGAACGGCGCGAACCTGAGCGGAACCGATCTGGCGGGCATGGACCTCAGCAGCACTGATCTTGAGGCAGCCGACCTGGCCGACGCCAACCTGACCGGCACCGATCTGGACTCCGCCAATTTGTTCCAGGTCAACCTCACCGGCGCGAACCTCACCAGCGCCAGCGCGACGAGCGCGAACCTGACTAGCGCCGATCTCGACGGCGCGGTCACCAGCGGGCTGGATCTGACCGACGCGAACGTGCAGGGCGCGAGCCTGGCAAGTGATGACCTCCAGGGCGTGACGCTGACCGGCATCGAGTCGGGCTCGGTGACTGGCACCCCGACCCTGCCGGCCAACTGGGTCATCTACAACGGCTATCTGGCCGGCCCCTCAGCGAATCTCAGCGGCTCCGACCTCGACGGCCTCAACATCAGCAGCCTCGCGAACAGTGATCTCACCGGCGCGAACCTGTCCCAGGCCACCCTGCAGAACGCGAGCCTGGCCTCAGCGAACCTCACGAACGTGACGCTCGCCGGCGCCGATCTCACCGGCGCGGACCTGTCCCAGGCCGACCTGTCCGGCGCCTCGCTCACCAGCGCCAACCTGACCGGAACCAACCTCGACGGTGCCACGGTCACCGGCGCCGACTTCACCGGCGCCACCTGGCTGAACACCACATGCCCAGACGGCAGCAACTCCAACAAGCATGACAGCGGCTGCTTCAGCGCGCTGGACACCGAGCCGCCGACATCGACCCCGACGCTCCTGACGGGCAGCGGCGAGTCCCCGGTGAACGGCTGGTTCAATGAGCCGGTCACCGTCTCCTGGGGCTGGAAGGACGATGGCACGATCAACCCGGCGGAGTGCACGCGGTTCAGCACCACGACGACAAACGGCCCGGTCACGCTGACCGCGTCCTGCACCGACCTGGCCGGATTGACTGGGACCGCCTCGATGTCCCTGAAGGTGGACGCGACCAGGCCCGTCGTCAAGGTCACCGGCGTGCGCAAGGGGCAGCACTACGTCATCGGCAAGGTCCCGCAGCCGGGATGCAGCACCTCGGAGACGATCTCCGGGGTCGCGACCAAGGCCACGCTGAGCCTGAGCACGGGCGGCTCGGGTGGCGTGGGCCCGTTCACAGCGACCTGCGCGGGCGCGGTCAGCGTGGCCGGCCTGCCGCAGTCCGCGCCGATCTGGGCTCAGTACACGATCGGATACGGTTTCGGGGGATTCGCCGCGCCGCGCCCGAACAGCAGCATCTCGCTGTCTTCCGGCCGGCTCAGCGCCTCGTTCCGGCTCGTCACCGCGAGCGGCACTGCCATCGGCAGCCATGCTGCGGGCAAACTCGCGTGGGCGCACGACATCCGGATGGTGCTGAGCGGTCCCGGCATCCACCCGGTCAACGGCTACTGCCGGTGGAACGGACGCAAGGATACGTTCGCCTGCTCGGTCAAGCTTCCGGCCGGCGTCCGCGCCGGGTACCCGAACAAGTACATGGTCACCGCGCAGGAGAACGTCGGCACGGGCTTTTACGCCGTCCCGCCGACGGGGCACGGCGACAACCCTGAGGTCATTTATTTCAGCTGATCCCAGCCTCATGCCCGCGGCCTCATGTCCGCGTCAACCACCGCCCGGCGCCAGGCGTCCTTACTTCAGTGCGCATGGGCGGGTTTTGACACGGACAGCGGGGACGAGGCGAAGATGCTGAGACGACTCCGGATCCCGGTCGCGCTGACCGCAGGGCTCCTGGCGCTCGCATGCGGCGGCGAGCCGGCCGGCGGCACGCTGGCGGCACCGAGATCGGCGCCGCACCCGGTCACCGCCGCCTGGCTGTACGGCGTGAGCGCCACGTCAGGCACCAATGCCTGGGCGGTAGGCGCCTTCAACCACGCGGGCGGCTACGCCACTCTGGTCGAGCACTGGAACGGCCGCGCGTGGAAGCCGATGCCCACGATGACCAACATTCCGCAGAACGGCGATTCCCTCACGGGCATCGCCGCGACGTCAGCCACCAGCGCCTGGGCGGCGGGCACGCTCTCCAGCCAGTACTCCTTCCCCCTGATCTACCAGTTGCACGACGCCAAGTGGGGAATAGATGACACTCCCACGCCCGGCGGAAGCGGCGGTGCCGCGTACCTCAACGGCGTGGCCGCGGCCTCGTCAACCGACGCCTGGGCGGTGGGCGCATACCTTCCCAACATGGCGACGCTGACGATGATCCTGCGCTGGAACGGCAAGAAGTGGGTCCAGGTACCGAGCCCCAACCCGGCCGGCCACAGCACCCAGGCCGTCAGCGTGCTGCAAGGAGTGGCCGTGCTGTCGCCGACCGACGCGTGGGCGGTCGGCGAGGCCAACACAGGAGGGCGGGATGCCCCGTGGACCACCGTGATCGAGAACTGGAACGGCACAAGCTGGACGACGGTACCTAGTCCCGACCCGTCCCGTGCGAGCTGCGTCAACGACGACCTGCTCAGCGTTGCCGCCGCACCGGCCGGGACGTGGGCGGTGGGCGACTACTGCGGCGCTAGCCTGGTGCTGCAGCTGGAAGACGGACAGTGGCAGCAGGTGCCCAGCCCCACCCCGCGGGCAGGGGTCTCGGAGCAGCTTGCCTCCGTCTCGGTCACTTCCGCGGCGAACGCGTGGGCCGTCGGCCACATCGCTAATCGGATCCTGATCCTGCACTGGAACGGGGCGAAGTGGGTGAGGATGCCTGCCCCAGACCCGGTTGGTGCCACGAAAGCCCAGCTCACCGGCGTCAGCGCGGTATCGTCCTCCATCGCGTGGGCGGTTGGCGAGGCCGACTATCCGCACGGCGTGAGCAAGCTCCTGATCGAGCGGTGGGATGGCACGAGCTGGAAGCTGGTGCCCGTCCCGAACCCGGCCCCATGACGACGCCCATGCTGAACGGCCAGACGGTCAGGGCTGCCCGGCGTGCTCAGCTGCTATGGCGATGCGTGGCCGTCTTGTCAGCGCGGCGGGAAATCGCGGTGAGCATCTGGATCGCGGCACGGTAGCCGGCGGGGTCAGATCGAAGGAGGACGCTGGCACTACCCCCGTAGCCGGCCGGGCCAGGAACCCAGAGCACGAGCCTGCCGTTCTGGAAGGTTCCCATCAGCGACTCGGATAGGGAGAGGTCGTTGATGCTCAGGGAGAGCGAAGAGGCCGTGCGCAGCTGCGCACGGGATAGGTGGCCCGTGAAGTGATGGCTCTGCACCTGCACGGTTTCTGCTGGCGGCTTGCCCACGAGCATGGCGAACGTGATCCTGCCGGTGATGTCACCCGAGGACGATGGCCGGTGCCACTGGATGAAGATCACGTTCGCCCGGCCTGCCATCAGGTAAGACGCGGGCCCGGAAGGCAGGCCTGACGGCAAGGTCAAGGCATAGTAAACCGACCCCAGCCCCCATACGGCGAGCACGGCAACGAACGCCCGCCAGGCCCACTTGCCCATCGGGGGAGGCAACTGCCTGGGCCGAGGCACCCATCGCGGCACGTCCTGGCGAGGAGGAGCGGGCGGCCGCGCCAGCTCCATGGATTCGAATGCCGCGGGATCGGTGATGCTGATCGGATCGCGGGACGTTACGGTCCCGTCTTTCACCAGGTCAGTGGGCGTGCCCTGAGAGAACCAGCGGTACTCATGCCGGTCCGACGGATCCTCGTACCAGCCTTTCTTCACCGAGCCGGTAACCATAAGTACATAATGCAGCGGTTCAAACGAACGCGGTAGCGCGAGCGCCCAGGGCGCGAGGCGCGGGGGCGCGAGGCGCGGGGGC
>JASIBM010000133.1 GCA_030045175.1 Streptosporangiaceae bacterium
GCCGGCCCGTAGAGCTTGAGCTGGTCGATCGTCTGGTTCGCCCCCGTGCCGCGCAGCTCGGGCGGCCGGTCGGCGGTCAGCACGACCAGCGGCACCCCGGCCTCGTCCGCCTCGATGACCGCCGCGTGCAAGTGCGCGGCCGCGGTGCCCGACGTGCACGCCACGGCGACCGGCGCCCGGCTCGCCTTGGCCAGGCCCAGGGCAGCGAAGGCCGCGCTCCGCTCGTCGATGCGCACGTGCAGCCGCAGGTCGCCCGCCCGCGCCCGGCGGTGCAGCTCCATGGCCAGCGGCGCGCTGCGCGAGCCCGGCGCGAGCACGGCCTCCCGCAGCCCGCACCTGATCAGCTCGTCGACGAGCGCGGTGGCCAGGGCGGTGGACGGGTTCACGCGCGTCCTCGCTCAGTCCAGGAACTGCGCGGCGGCAAGCACCCGCCGGCGCCAGGGCTCCGGATCACACTCCCACGTCGCGACCCGCTCGAAGTCAGCGGCGACCCGCCGGGCCGGCAGCGTCCCTGCCACGGGCAGCAGCGGCTGGCCGGTCACGTCGCCGGTAAGCATGGTCGCGGTCGCCAGGCCGCAGTCGTAGCGCAGCTCGGGCAGCGCCGCCGCGAGGGCGACGCCCGCCGCCAGGCCCACCGACGACTCGACCGCGCTCGACACCACCACGGGCAGGCCGCATCCGGCCGCCACGGCCAGCGCCCGGCGCACCCCGCCGAGCGGCGCGACCTTCAGCACCACGATGTCGGCGGCCCCGGCCGCGCGCACCGCCAGCGGGTCCGACGCCTTGCGGATCGACTCGTCGGCCGCGAGCGGAACGTCGGTCATCCGGCGCAGCCTGGCCAGCTCGTCCAGCGTCGCGCAGGGCTGCTCGGCGTACTCGAGCCCGAACCCGGCCAGCCGCCCGAGCGCCCGCGCGGCCGCCTCCACCGACCAGGCGCCGTTGGCGTCCACCCTGATCTGGCCGGCCGGCCCGAGCGCGTCCCGCACCGCCGCGACCCGCTCGACGTCGTCGGCCACCCCCTGGCCTGGCTCGGCCACCTTGACCTTGGCGGTCCGGCAGCCAGACCGCGCGACGATCTCATGCGCCCGCACCGGGTCGACGGCCGGCACGGTGACGTTGACCCCGACGCGATCGCGCACCGGCTCGGGCCAGCCAGCCACGGCCGACTCGATCGCGCTGGCCAGCCATCGCGCGCTCTCAGCCGGGCCATACTCGGCGAACGGTGAGAACTCCCCCCACCCGGCCGGGCCGCGCAGCAGCGCGCCCTCGCGCACGGTGATGCCGCGGAACTTGTTCCGCAGCGGGATCGCGAACGCGCGCAGCGTCGGCAGCAGCTCGGCGGCGAGCTCCCGCGCCCGGCCGCGCGTCACGCCGCCGGTCACGCTGCCAGTCACGGGCGGCGCGGGAACTTGGAGAAGTCCGGGGCTCGCTTGCCCACGTACGCGTCGCGCCCCTCCTGCGCCTCCTCGCTCAGGTAGTACAGCAGCGTCGCGTCGCCGGCGAACTGCTGCATCCCCGCAGCGCCGTCGGTCACCGCGTTCAGCGCGCCCTTGAGCATCCGCAGCGCCAGCGGCGACTTGGCCAGCAGCTCGCGCGCCCACGAGATCGTCTCCGACTCCAGGTCCGCGAGCGGCACGACGGCGTTGACCAGGCCCATCGCCAGTGCCTCCTGGGCGCTGTACTGCCTGCACAGGTACCAGATCTCGCGTGCCTTCTTCAGGCCGACGGTCGCGGCGAGCAGCCAGGAGCCGTATCCGCCGTCGAACGAGCCGACCTTGGGCCCGGTCTGGCCGAACACCGCGTTGTCCGCCGCGATCGTCAGGTCGCAGCACACGTGCAGCACGTGCCCGCCGCCGATGGCGTAGCCGGCCACCATCGCGATCACCGGCTTGGGCGTGCGGCGGATCTGGACCTGCAGGTCGAGCACGTTCAGCCTGCCGACCCCGCTGGTGTCGAGGTAGCCGTCGTCGCCCCTGACCCGCTGGTCACCGCCCGAGCAGAACGCCTTGTCCCCCGCGCCGGTCAGGATGATCACGCCGACCTGCGGGTCGTCCCTGGCCACGTTGAACGCGGCCTGCAACTCGAAGAGCGTCGTGGGCCGGAATGCGTTGCGCACCTCGGGGCGGTTGATCGTGATCTTCGCTATGCCCTCGGCCGTGTCGTACAAGATGTCGGTGTACTGCTGCCCTGGAGCCGGCCCTGACGACTTCCAGTCGATCACTGCTCCCCCTCGGGTGGGTGCTCGGTAGCACGTGTGTTGTCGGCGCTTAACCTTACGACAGGCCCCGCGAGCCAACGGGGGCACCCGGAGGAGGAGGGGGGTGCAGAGCTGACGAGCCGGCCCCTGCACGCGGTCCTGCTCCCGCCCGGCGCCAGCGCCCTGGAGTTGATCGAGCCGCTCGCCGCGGCGCTCGACGGCACCGGCCCTGCCATCTTGCCGCTCGATCCCGCCTTGCCGCGATCGCGGCTGACCGAGCTGATCGAGGCCTTCGCCCCGGCTACGATCGGCGCCCCTCAAGATTTTGAACGGGTCCCGCTCGCCGGTCCCGCCGGGCAGGCCAGCCCCGGCGTCAACGAGAACGTGGCCGTCGTGCTGCCCACGTCGGGGTCGACCGGGATACCGAAGGGCGCCGAGCTGCCGGCCAGCGCCCTGCTTGCATCGGCCCGCGCGTCACTGGCCAGGCTCGGGGCCGGGCCGCGGCCGCGCTGGCTGTGCTGCCTGCCCACGCACCACATCTCCGGCCTTGGCGTGCTGGTCCGGTCGCTGGTGTCAGGCACCACGCCGCGGGTGAGCACGCGGCTGGACCCCGGCGAGGTGGCCAGGGCCACCGCCGGCGGCTGCGGCTACGTCTCCCTGGTGCCGACCCAGCTCGTGCGGCTGCTCGAGGCCGGCGCGCCGGTCGAGCGGTTCCAGGCGATCCTGCTCGGCGGCGCCGCGGCGCCGCCTGCCCTGCTGGACCAGGCCCGCGCGGCCGGCGCCCGGGTGGTCACGACCTACGGGATGAGCGAGACATGCGGTGGCTGCGTGTACGACGGCGTGCCGCTCGACGGCGTCGTGGTGGCGAGCGGCACGGACGGGCGGGTAAGGATCAGCGGGCCCGTGCTGTTCTCCGGGTACCGGCTCGCGCCCGAGCTGACCAACGCGGTGCTCGCCGACGGCTGGTTCACCACGTCCGACCTGGGCGGGCTGGGCGCCGACGGGCGGCTGGCCGTGCGCGGCCGGGCAGATGACGTGATCAACTCGGGCGGGGAGAAGGTCGTGGCCGGGGAGGTGGAGGCGGCGCTTCGCCGCTGCCCTGGGGTGCGGGACGTGGTCGTGCTCGGGGTCGCCGACCCGGACTGGGGCGAGCGCGTGACGGCGCTGATCGTCCCTGCCGACCCGGCCAACCCACCGGGGCTTGAGCTGCTGCGCGAGCAGCTGCGCGACCGGCTGCCCAGGTACGCCGCGCCGCGGGCGGTCGTGCACCTGGCCGAGATCCCGTTGCTCGCGTCGGGCAAGCCGGACCGGCAGCTGCTACGGGTGGTCGCGGCCGACCCTGGCGCACGCGGGCCTGCGCTATAGCATGGGAACTTCGAACGAATCCTGGCATGCTACCGCCGCGCGGGAAACAAACGGACCCGCCGCGCGTTATAGCTAGCGTCCGCACTGCACAATACCAACTGGCGCAAGTTTTGGACACAGTCGCAGGGCGGGCATCCAGGCAGCGCAAGCCGGCGCGCAGGAGGATGGAGGTGTCTCATGCCGAGGACTGTCGGCGCTCGCTCGAAGCGCCCCGATGATGCGGTCGCGCTCGATGACGAGCGGGCGGCTGGCGCCACTCTCGCGCCGCGAGCTGCTGCGCGCCCTGCACCCGCTCGTTCCGCTGAGCCAGAAACTTCCGAGATGGAGCCCGCCGACGTGACCTATGCCCAGCCCGAGCTCGAAGAGGTCGAGCTCGATGACGTCGATCTCGCCATGTCGGAGCTAGACGACGCCAGCCTGCCCGAGGCGCTGCTCGATGACGCCGAGCTCGCTGCGGCCGAGCTTGATGACGCCGAGCTCGATGTGGCCGGCCTCGACGAGGCCGCGACCGGCGACCCCCAGGCTGCCACGCACGACGCGGACGAGGCCCACGAGGACGACGACCAGGGCGACGAGGACGAGGACGCCGGTAAGGGCGCCGTGCCCGCCGCCGGCCACGGCGACTCGGTCGTGGTGGCCGAGCTCGCGGTCGCCGCGGTCGCCGCCGACGATGACGCGGCCGAAGTCGACCTGGACGACCAGACCTCCGTCATGGGCGACTCGGTGCACACGTACCTGAAGTCGATCGGCCGCACCAGCCTGCTCACGGCCGAGCAGGAGGTAGACCTGGCCAAGCGGATCGAGGCCGGCCTGTTCGCCGAGCACAAGCTGGAGACCGAGGCCGACCTGTCGCCCGGGTTCCGCGAGGACCTCGAGGCCGTCGCCGCCGACGGTCGCAGGGCCAAGGCCCACATGCTCGAGGCGAACCTGCGGCTTGTCGTGTCGGTAGCCAAGAAGTACAGCGACCGCGGCCTGTCACTGCTCGACGTCGTGCAAGAGGGCAACCTCGGCCTGATCAGGGCGGTCGAGAAGTTCGACTACACGAAGGGCTACAAGTTCTCGACGTACGCGATGTGGTGGATCCGCCAGGCGATCCAGCGCGGCTTCGCCGACTCGGCCAGGACGATCCGGCTGCCGGTGCACGTGCTCGAGATGCTGAGCAAGCTGAGCCGGGTCGAGCGCGACATGCACCAGCGCCTCGGCAGGGAGCCCACTCCCGAGGAGCTAGCCGTCGAACTCGACCGCACCCCGGACCAGATCGAGGAGCTGCTGCGCACGAGCAGGCAGCCGATCAGCCTGGACTCCACGATCGGCGAGGACGGCGAGACCTCGATCGGCGACCTGATCGAGGACGTGGACGCCCCTGAGGCCTCCGAGCTTGTCGACCGCCAGCTCATGGCCGACCAGCTCAGGCACGCGCTCGACGCGCTCACCCCGCGCGAGGCGACGATCATGGCGATGCGGTTCGGGCTCTACGACGGGAACCCGCACACGCTCGATGAGATCGGCAAGGCGCTGGGGCTGACCAGGGAGCGGATCAGGCAGCTGGAGAAGCAGTCGTTGTCCAAGCTGCGGCACCCGAGCCGGGCGCAGCCGCTGCTCGAATACGCCGTCTAAGGCCGGCGCGGCTAAGACCGCCTGACCGAGACCGGGCCCGACCTCCCGCCGGGCCCGGTTTCTCTTTGGCTAGTACTCGGGGACCTCGGCCTTGCCCGCGGCGACTTCGATCATCTCCTCGGACAGCGGCCTTTCCGGCGTGATGACGGCCAGGATGAGGGCCAGCACAGCGAACGGGATGGTCCAGGCGAAGACGGCCTGGTAGCCGCCGGCCGGGTGCCCGGCGGCGAGCCTGTGCACGAGGATGGCGCCGAACAGCGCGGCGCCACAGGCCCCGCCGATCGACTTGAAGAAGTTGAGCGCGCCGGTGGCGGTACCCAGGTGGCGGCCCTCGACCGCGTTCTGCCCGGCCAGCATCGCGACCTGGACAAGCAGGCCGATCCCCGCGCCGGCGAAGGTCATCGGGACGATGATGAAGGCCGGCGCGCTGTTGCCTGCGACGGCCAGGGCCAGCCCGCCCATGGACGCGCCGGCCAGGGTCGCGCCAATGACCGGGTAGATCTTGTAGCGGCCGGTCCTCGCGATGACCGGCCCGGCGACCGCGATCGCGGCGACCAGGCCCACCAGGAGCGGGATCACGTACAGGCCCGCGGCGAACGCCGACCTGTGCTGCACCGTCTGCAAGTACGAAGGGACGTACAGCATCGCGACGAACAGGACCATGGTGGCCATCAGGAACTGGGCCGCGCAGATGCTGAAGACGGACGAGCGGAACAGGCCAAGCGGGGTGAGCGGGTCGGCGGCCCGCCGCTCGGTGGCCAGGTAGGCGGCCAGGCCAGCCACGGACACGCCGATCAGCACCAGGATCAGCGGGGAGTCCCAGGCGCGGGTGGTGCCGCCCCACGTGGCGACAAGCAGGGCCGCCGTGGTGACGACGGTCGCCAGCAGGGCGCCAGCGACGTCCACCCGCCGCGCGGGCCCGGACGGCGCGGGCAGCCGCAGGAAGGCCGCGACGGTGATGAGGGCCGCGATGCCGACGGGGACGTTGACGTAGAAGATCCACCGCCAGGACAGGTCGTCGGAGAACAGGCCGCCCATCAGCGGCCCGGCGATCAGCGCCAGGGTGGACACGGCGCCGAGCATGGCCTGGTACTTCGAGCGCTGCCGGGCCGGGACGACGTCGCCGATGATCGCCATCACCAGGGAGTTCAGGCCGCCGCCGCCGACTCCCTGCAGGCCGCGGAACAGCACAAGCCACGGCAAGCTGGTCGCGATGCCGCACAGCGCCGAGCCGGCCAGGAACACCGTGATGGAGAACTGGAAGACCGGCTTGCGGCCGTGCATGTCACCCAGCTTGCCGAGCACCAGCGTGCTCACCGCGCTGGTAAGCAGGTAGGCGGTGGCGATCCACGGTGCGCCTGCGAGGTCACGCAGGCTGCGGCCGATGCTCGGGATCGCCGTCGCGACCACGGTCGCGTCCAGGTTGGAGATGAAAAGGACCAGCATGAGCGGCACCATGAGCCGCAGGACGCCGTGCCCTGCCTGCTGCTTCCTGTGCCTTGCATGCTGCTTCCCTTCCAGGGTGAGCGCGACTGCCATGATCAGGTCCCTCCTAGAGTTAGCACCTTACTAAGGTAAGTCAATTACTTTTAGGGAGCAAGTCGAAGTAAGGGATCCTGTTGGAAAACTATCTCTACTTACCTTGCTGGGGGTACGATCACCGGCATGAGCCAGGATGCGGATGTGACGGCGCTGCCGCTGCGGGAGCGGAAACGGGCGCTGACGCGCCAGGCGATCCTGACCGCGGCTGAGCGGCTGTTCGAGGAGCGCGGCTTCGACAACGTCACCGTCGCCGAGATCGCCGACGCGGCCAACGTGTCGGTCAAGACGCTGTTCGTCTACTTCAGGTCCAAGGAGGACCTGGTCTTCACCGACACCTGGCTGCTCGACCTGTGCCTGGACGCCCTGCGGCAGCGGCCGCCTGGCACCAGCCCCGCCGAGGCGGTCACGCACGCGCTGATCACGGCGCTGCGCGACGGCGGGCAGCCGGTCAGCGAGGGGATCGAGGGGTTCCACCGCGGCTACGGCGGCTCCACCGCCCTGCACTCCCGGCTGCTGCGGATGTGGGAGGACTACGAGGACCGCATCACCACCGCCCTGGCCGCCGAGGCCGGCACCGCGCCCACCCCGGCCATGCGGCTGCAGGCCATCCAGATCGCCGGCATCTTGCGCAGCCTGACCTACCCCGAGGTACGCGCCGCGATCGCCGGCCTGTCCCCCGGCGACAGCCTGGCCTACGTCTGCGAGTGGCTGCTGGCCGCCGGGCAGGTCACCTGGGCGCGATGACCGGACGTCGGCCCGGTTTAGCTCGGCTCGAGATCCTCGGCGCCGCGCCAGACCGCCTCGACGGCGGCGGCGGCCGGCCCGGCCTGGGCGTAGCCAGCCCTGGCGGCAGCGGCCCGGCGCGCGGGATCGAGCAGGTTGTTGCCGATCGCCGCCAGCGCTGCCGCGTCAGGCTCGATCAGCACTGCCCGGCTGCCGCCCGCGATCAGGGCCCGCATCTGGCTGGGCGCGCTCGCCATGACCCCGAAGCCCCTGGGCAGCGGCGCGATTATGACCACCCGGCGATACCCGGACGCGAGGTCCGCGTTCGTCGCCGAGCGCATGCCGCCGTCGATGTAGCGGTGGCCGTCGATGCTGACCGGCGGCCAGACGCCCGGCACCGCGCAGCTCGCGCCGACCGCGTCGATCAGCTCGACCCCGCTGGTGGCGTCGAACACCGTGAACGCGCCGCTTGCCGCATCGACGGCGGTGACCTTCAGCAGCCTGGCCGGCCACTCGCGGCCAGCGAGCCTGGTCTCGAAGACCTTGCGCCGCTCCGCCTCCGAGACCGTCTTCGCCCGCAGCGCCAGCGCGCCGAACCGCTTCCCCGCCCGCACCGGATCCCTGCTCAGGACCATCGCGAGCAGGTACCTGACGAGCACGCCGCGCCCCATCTTCGCCGCGATCTCGCCCGTCGGCGGGGCTAGCTGGGCCTGGTAGAGGTCGGCCAGGCCGGTCTGGGACCGCACGCCGACTCCGACGACCGAGCCCGCGGATGTCCCCACCACCAGGTCCGCGTCGGTCAGGTCCACGCCCAGCTCGGCCAGCCCGGCGAGCACGCCAAGTTCCCAGGCGATGCCGGTGACTCCCCCGCCGCCGAGCACCAGGGCCTTGCCGAAGCCGGGTCCGTTGTGGTTTCCGGTTCCTCCGTCTGACATACATCGTTTTATACCGGTCCGGCGGCGCTTTCCGCCACAATCTGGCAGCGACCCGGCTGGCGGCGTCACCGCACAGATCGGGTACAGTGCGCCCGATGAGCGTGCACGTCGAGGTCATGACCGAGGTCACCAGCGAGGTCGTCGAGGCGTTCGGCCGGCTGCTGCCACAGCTGTCGTCCTCTGCCCGCCCGCTCGACGCCGACGCGCTCTCGGTGATCGCCGCCGCGCCCGCGAGCACGCTGCTGCTCGCCCGCGTCGACGGCGCCATCATGGGCACCCTGACGCTGGCGATCTTCCCGATCCCGACCGGGGTCAGGGCCTGGATCGAGGACGTGGTCGTCGACGAGGCGGCCAGGGGCCAGGGCATCGGCGAGGCGCTGACCGTCGTCGCGCTCGGGCTGGCGCGGCAGGCAGGCGCGCGGACGGTCGACCTGACCACCCGGCCATCGAGGGAGGCCGCGGGCCGCCTGTACGAGCGAGTCGGCTTCGAGCGCCGCGATTCCCGCGTCTACAGGTACAACGTCACCTGAATCGGCTCACCCGCGTCCGGGCGCTCGCCTGGCGCTCGCTCGTTGCCTGCCTCGGCTGCTGCCCCTGAGCGCCGGGTAAGCGCGATGCGGTCGCGATGCGGTCGCGATGCGGCTTGCTGGCAAGCTCGGCCATGTGCAAGCGGGCGACCGGCCGGGGACGCACCTGGACCGCCAGCGGATCTTGGCTAAGGTCCCATCGGCAGGTCGCCAGGAAGAAAGGAGAAGGACGTGAAACGCGTTCGCATTCTTGCGGCAACCGTTCCGGCTGCGGTCGGCATGGCCCTGCCTACTGCCGTCGGCCTGGCGATGCCCGGCGCGGCGGTCGCGGCGCCCGCAACGGACAGAGCGTGCGGGAACGCGAATGGCCTCGCTTCGTGCCTGAACGTCCTTGGCTCAGGGCTCTATATCAGCTTCGTATCCCTTAGCAGCTGGCCCAATCAACATGGCGGGGTGCGCAATGGGTATCTTGGCTGGTACAATTCAGCAACGGGGCGTTATGTTAGCCAGTGGCATGTGGCAAGCGAGAGCCGGACGAAGGGCAATGATTACTCCTTCAGCTGGACACTCCAATGCTACATGGAGTCTCACGGATGGATCAGCGGCAGGGTAGGCGGCCATACCGGGAAGCCTAAGGTAATCGTCGAAGAGGGTCCGCACGGCACACCGCACTGCGCGACCTAGCGACCAGAAGTATCACAGCGAAATGCAGGACGTCACCGATACGGCCAGCGCGGTGGCTAGAGGCGTGCTGAGCAGTTCGGCGCTGGCGGGGCGTGGTCATGCCTGGCGTGCTCCTTTGCCGGCCATCATCTGCTCGCTTCTTGCCACCGTCCTGGCTCTCGGCGGCTGCGGCTCCGGCGCGGCACCTGATGCCCAGTCCCACGCAGGCAAGCCGACGCCACTGGAGCGCGGGGCCGTCTATAGCTTCCTGGCCGCTTCTGGCGCTCAGCTTGCCCAGGGTAACGCCTTCTACCTGCAGGAGGCTCAGCTCATCGATCTCGGTACCGCACAGTGCATGAAAGCTCACCTATTCAGCGCCGCGGATGAGACCTTCATACGGTATGACGAGGAATATCTTAATCCGCCACAAGGGTCACCCGTCGCCCCGGGCTTTGAGGGCATGGATTCAAGCGCGGTGCCCGGGCTAGTCAGCATGGAGTTGCTTTCCAGGAAGGGCAGCATGCTCACGCCGGTCCCTATTGGCGCCCCCCCGCGACCGTATAACCTGCCCTATTCGACGCGATTCATGATAAACACGGACTTTATCCGATGTCAGCGGCAAGCCGCCAGGTCATTCGCGCTTCTCAACATCGGAGGCGGCTCACTTAACGCACTCTGGGTACGCGACGTGTCTGCTATCCAGGCATCGAGGGCTCTGCGGGCGGCAACGGCACGCTTCGGGACATGCGCGCGCGGAAGAGGCGTTCCGCCTTCGGCTAGCTCGTCACCGAGCTTGTTCGAGCGCTGGCTAGAGCTTCTGGTCCGCCCAGCCGTGTACCCGTACGGGCGCACGGCGCTGATCAGGTCGCTGGTCGCACGTGACCGGCACTGGACGGAAGTCTTCGTAACCTGCGCCGGCTCGCTCGAGTCCCGCACGCAGCGCCTTCAGCTGCATGCGCAGAAGGCCTTCTTCCAGTCTCACTACCAGCGGATACAGTCACTGGAGCTGGACGCCGCGCAGAGCATCCGATCGGCATCCGTCGCTAGCTGAGTGCCGGGTCGGCCGTCAGGATCTTGCGGTGCAGCTCGCGCAGCTCCCGCCCCGGTTCCACGCCCAGCTCACCGGTGAGCGTCCGGTAGGCGTCCAGGTACACATGCAGGGCCGCGGCCTGGTCGCCGCAGCGGTAGCAAGCCAGCATCAGCTGAGCGCGAAGGTGCTCGCGCAACGGGTGCTCGGCCGCCAGCCGCCGCAGCTCCGGCACCACCTCACCGGCCCTGCCCAGCCGCAGGTCGGCATCGATGCGGGCCTCGGTGAGCTGCATGCGCAGCTCGGCCAGGCTGCCGCCCTCACGGTGGGCAAGCACCGCGGAAGGCACATCGGCCAGCGGCTCACCACGCCACAGGCGCAGCGCCCTGGCCAGCAGCGACGAGACCTCCCGCCACTTTCCGGCCTCGCGCGCCGCTCGCGCGGCGCCCCACAGGGATTCGACCTCGACAAGATCCAGCTCCGCGGGACGGCGCAGATCGGCCGCCCAGCCTGGCGCCTGGCGAACGATCCTGGCGCCAGCCGGACCGAGGGCACGCCGCAGCCGCGTCACATAGGTCCGCATCACCGCGGGCGCGTTCGGTGGCGGGCACGCGTCCCACAAGGCCTCCGCGAGCCCGGCGGCCGAGACTGTCTTGCCGCGGCTCATTAGCAGCACCGCTAGCACGATCCGCTGCTTGGGGGCCGGCACTGCCCTGACCGCTCCGGAACCATCCACTACCCGCAACGGCCCGAGCACGCCGAAGCGCACGGCGCCAGGTTCGGCCATCCGCGCCTCTCCTCAGCCCACTGGTCGCTGCGGCCAGCGTGCCGAGGGCTACTCACATCTGGCTCACGTGGCGCTCACGGGGAACGACAGGAACCAGCCGCAGGATTAAGCCATGGAACGGCACGAAACCGATCTGCCAGCCCTAGGCTGATGACACCGTCCTGCTGCCGCTGGCGGCCACGGATGCCCGCTGGAGTCCGCGCCTGACGCGCAGCATGGGCGGGGTGCTCAAGCTGATGCGGGAGGAGCCGTTGGCGGCGGAGCCCGGGATGGAGTTCTGCCTGCTCGGGCCGCTGCTGGTGCGACGCGGGCGGGTCGAGGTGCCGGTGCCGCCCGGCAAGCAGCGCTCGCTGCTCGCCGCGCTGCTCCTGAACGCGAACGCGCTGGTGCCCGTCGGTCAGCTTGCCGAGGCGCTGTGGGGGGCTGACCTGCCGCGGTCGGCGGAGTCGAGCCTGGAGAACATGGTGTCGCGGTTGCGCAGGTCCCTGGGCGATGTCCCGCCGTCCAGGATCCTGGCGCAGGCGGGCAGTTACCGGATCCGGGTCGAGCCGGGTGAGCTTGACGTGGACAGGTTCGAGGCCCTGGTCGCGATGGTGCGGGCGGCCGCGCGCTCAGGGGCGCACGCGGCAGCCGCCGAGCGGGCCAGGGAGGCGTTGTCGCTGTGGCGTGGTCAGCCGCTGGCGGGAGTGCCGTCGGAGGTGCTGGCGCTGCGGGAAGTGCCGCGGCTGGAGGAGATGCGGCTGCAGGCCCTGGAGGCGCGTATCGAGTCCGACCTGCGGGCCGACCGTCACGGCGAGGTGATCATCGAGCTGCGGCAGCTGGCCGCGGCGCACCCGCTGCGGGAGCGGCTGCCGGCGCTGCTAATGCTGGCCTTGGACGCCAGCGGCCAGCGGGCCGAGGCCCTGGCGGTCTACCAGTCCACCCGGAGCCTGCTCGCTGCGGAACTGGGCATCGAGCCGGGGCCGGAGCTCCGCGATATCCAGCGGCAGATCCTGGCCGGAGAGCCTGCGGGCGGCCTGAGGAGTGAGGTGGCCCGCGGGCCAGCTGGGGCCGACGGCGCCGGCCCGGCCGAGGCGGGGGTGCGGTCCTGGCTGCCGCCGGATACGGCGGCGTTCACCGGCCGGGAACCTGAGCTGGAGATGATCGGCGCGACGGTGGCGGGCGCTGCGGGGGCGGGCGGCGTGGTGGGGATTCACGCGATCGGCGGGATGCCCGGGGTGGGCAAGACCGCGCTGGCGGTGCACGCGGCGCACCGGCTGCAGGCCCTGTTCCCTGGCCTGCAGCTGTTCATCGACCTGCACGGCCACACCCCTGGGCGGGACCCGGTGCCGCCGGAGGCAGCGCTGGCCAGGCTGCTGGCCGCGATGGGGATTGACGCCCGCAGCCTGCCGGCCGGCCTGGCGGGCCGGGCGGCGTTGTGGCGCCAGACGATGGCCGGACAGCGGGCACTGCTGGTGCTTGACAACGCCGCGAGCAGCGCCCAGGTCACCCCGCTGCTGCCCGGTGGTGACGGCTGCCTGGTGCTGGTGACCAGCCGCAGGCACCTGGGTGACCTGCCCGGGCCGGTCACCGTGATCCCGGTCGACGTGCTGGCCCCTGGCCAGGCGCGGCAGATGTTCACCCGGCTTGCCCCGCGCGCCATGCAGGCCCCGCCCGTGGCCATGGATGAGGTGGTGCGGCTGGCGGGGGGCCTGCCGCTGGCAGTCTCGCTGCTGGCCAGGGTCTATGCCCGGCACCCGTCCTGGACGCTGGCCGACCTGGCCGCCGAGACCCAGGCCGGGGTGCTGACCCTGGCCGCGGAGAACGACAGCGTGGCCGCCGCCTTCGAGGTGTCGTACCGGTACCTGGCCCCGGCGAGGCAGCGGTTCTTCCGCCGCCTGGGCCTGCACCCGGGTACCACGATCGATGCGCACGCCGCCGCCGCGCTGGCCGGGATGCCGCTGGCCGGGGCGGCCGGACTGCTGGATGCCCTGCACGGGGAGGGCCTGCTGACCGAGGTGAGTTACCGGCGGTACGGCATGCACGACCTGATCCGCCGCTACGCACGGGATCGGGCCGCCGCCGACCCGGCCGCCGACCGCGACCGGGCGGTGGGCCGGCTGCTGGACTACTACCAGCACGTGGCCGCCACAGCCGAGGCGCTGCTGGCCCGCCAGCCTCGCACCAGCCCCGCCGCCACGACCGTGATGCTGGCCGCGGTCCCGGATCTGGCTGATCGCGGGCGGGCGCTGGCGTGGGTCCGGGCCGAGCGCGGCAACCTGATCGCCTGCCTGGACCACGCCACCCGCGCGGGCCAGGACGCCCGCGTCGTCGCCCTGACCGGTGGCCTGGCTGGCCTGCTACGTCAGGACGGGCCATGGGCCGACGCCATCACCCGCCACGAGGCCGCCGTGCGGGCCGCCCGCCGCCTAGGCGACCAGCCGGGCGAGGCCGGCGCCCGCACCGACCTGGGGGACGTGCGGCGGCTGACCGGGGACTACCCCGGCGCGGCCAGGGCGCTCGAGGCGGCGCTGGCCATCTACCGCGACCTCGGCGACAGGCAAGGCGAGGGCAACGCCCGCACCGCCCTCGGGGACGTGCGGCGGCTGACCGGGGACTACCCCGGCGCGGCCAGCGCGCTCGAGGCGGCACTGGCCATCTACCGCGACCTCGGCCACCGGCAGGGCGAGGGCAACGTTCTGCGCGAGCTGGGGGTCGTGCAGCTAATGACCGGGGACTACCCCGGCGCGGCCGGGGCGCTCGAGGCGGCACTGGGCATTTACCGCGGCCTCGGCCACCGGCAGGGCCAGGTCGACGCCCTCACCGAGCTGGGGGTCGCGCGGCGGCTGACCGGGGACTACCCCGGCGCGGCCAGCGCGCTCGAGGCGGCACTGGGCATCTGCCGCGATCTCGGCCACCGGCTTGGCCAGGCCGGCGCCCTCACCGAGCTGGGGGCCGTGCGGCAGCTAACCGGGGACTACCCCGGCGCGGCCAGCGCGCTCGATGAGGCGCTGAGCATCTTCCGCGACCTCGGCCACCGGCGGGGTCAGGCCAGCGCGCTCACTGAGTCTGGGATAGTACAGCGGCTGACCGGGGACTACCCCGGCGCGGCCAGCGCGCTCGATGAGGCGCTGGGCATCTTCCGCGACCTGGGCGAGCGGGGAGGTGAGGCGCAGGCGCTCAACGAGGCGGGGACGTTGCACCGGGTCCGCGGTGCCCTGGACCAGGCGACGGCGTGTCACCGGCAGGCCCTGCACCTGGCCCGCCAGATCGGCAGCTCCCTGGACGAAGCCAGCGCGCTAGCCGGCCTGGGCCGCTGCGCACTCGCAGCCGGCCACGCCGCCAGCGGGCAGGCCAGCCTGCGCCAGGCCCAGGAGATCTTCCGCGCGATCGGCGCTGCGGAGGCCAGCGACGTGACCACCGAGCTCACCACCCTCACCACCGCCGGACCAGCCGCCGGGCCACGCTGAATTCCCCGCTGACGTGACCAGTGCCGGGCCGGTGGCTACGGCCCGGCTGACCCGCCGGCCGGCGACAGGTCCGCTAGGCCAGCTCAGCGACCGCCTCGAGGAGCCTGATCACGTCCGGCTCGTCGTTGTAGTGCACCAGGCCCGCGCGGACGGCGCTGCCGCCGTCGCGGATGCCGAGCGCCCCGGTCAGCTCCCACGCGTAGTTATGCCCGTTCCAGGCGTTGACCTTGCGCGCCGCGAGGTGCTCGGCGACCTGGCGCGGGGTATGGCCGGCCACGATGAAGTACGCCGTGGTCGTCCGCCTGGCGGCCTTGCCGTAGGTCGTGACGTGCTGCATGCCGTCCAGCCCGCCGAGCAGCACGGCGAACAGCCGCTGCTCGTGCCGCTCAGCCGCGGCCATCGAGGCGAGGATCCGCTGCCGCCTGGGGCCGGCCGCGGCGTCGTCGAGCGCGGCGAGGTGATCGACCGCGGCCGTGACGCCGGCCAGGTCGGCGAACGCCAGGGTGCCGAGCTCGAACCGCTCGGGCACGGTGACTGGAGCCGGCACCAGCTTGTCCGGCCGGAGCGAGTCGAGCAAGGCGGGCTCGGCGATCACGGCGCCGACGTGCGGCCCGGACCACTTGTAGGCGCTGGTCGCGTAGAAGTCGGCGCCAAGGGCGCGGACATCGACCGGCCCGTGCGGGGTCGCGTGCACGCCGTCGACGTAGCTCAGCGCTCCGGCGGCCCGCGCCATCGTCGTGATCGCCCGCACGTCAGGCCTGGTGCCGATGACGTTGCTCGCGGCGCTGAACGCCACCAGCCGCGTCCGGTCCGAGAGCAGGTCCGCGTACTGCGCCGACGGCAACTCGCCGGTGGCCGGGTCTACCTCGGCCCAGCGGACCACCGCGCCGGCCCGGCCCGCGTTCTGCACCCAGGGCCGGACATTCGCGTCATGATCAAGCCTGGACACGATCACCTCATCGCCTGGGCGCCAGGTCCGGGCGAGCGCCGCGGCCATCCGGTAGGTGAGCGTCGTCATGTTCGGCCCGAGTACCACCCCGGCCGGATCGCCGCCGACGAGGTCGGCGACGGCCTCGCGGCAGGCCCGGGTGATGGCGTCGGCCCGGCCGCTCGCCGGGAACGCGCCGCCCGCGTTGCCAAGGCCCGCCCGGTAGGCGCGGGTGATCGCCTCGATCACCGCGGCGGGCACCTGCGTGCCGGCCGCGCCGTCCAGGTACGCGTAGCCGTCCGCCAGTGCCGGATAGGCCGCACGGACCCTGCTCACATCGAACGCCATGCCGAGGCCCCCTTTCCAGTCCTGCGGCTGAACCAACCGCGCGTCCTGCGGCTGAACCAACCGCGCGCCGCGCCCGTGTCAGTGGGAAACGGGCAGCTCTGCCAGGGCGCGCCGGGCGCCCTGGCCTTCGGGTCGCGCGACACCGGCCCGGGCCACCCGGTTCCGGTCATTTAGATCGTGGCGGGCCGCATCCCTGGCACCTGCGGCCCGCCACCAACATGTCTACCAGGACGAGGGCCTAGGCGCGCCCCTGCGGGAGGCGCCCAGGCCGGCCGGCGGCCAGAAGCTAGCAGCCCGGCCGGCGGCCAGAAGCCAGCAGCACGGCCAGCCACGGATCAGCAGCAGGCGCCACCGGCAGGTGCGGTATCCCGGCAAGCCAGGCGGCGAGCACCGCCTCCGGGTCCTCCGGCCGGTAGTCGTGGCCGAGGGCGCTGGCCAGGTCCCACGCGTGCACGTGCCACTCCACGCACGCCGCGCATGCCATCCCGGCCACCGTGATCACCCTGCCGTGATAACTGTGATGCGGCAGGCTGAGCAGCGGGTCCAGCCTCGCGATGTACCGCCTGGCGGATTCGGCGAACGCCGCGATGTGCTCGGCCGGGGAAACGTCGGGCAACGTGGCGAGCTCGGCCGCGTTCTGCCTGGCCAGCTTCTCCGCGATGGCCTCCGGGCGGGCACCGGTGGCCATCAGCCTGGACAGCCGGCTCACCGGCGCGTCGTCCAGGTACTCGTGAAAGTCGTCGGCGACGCAGCGCAGGTGCCCGGCCAGGTCCGCCGCCCGCCAGTCGGCGCAGGGCGTGGGCGCGTCCCAGGCGTCAGGGGTAAAGCGCGCGGCGATCTCCACGATCGCGTGCACGCCATCGTGATACGCCAGGGGCGCGTCGCCGCCGAGCAGTGACCGGACCGCCGGCCCAGCGGGCCGATCCCAGGAATCGCCTAGCTCCATGGGCAACCTCCCTGCCCGCTAAGCCGCTGTGCTGACCCCGGGGTACGACCCCGGAACCCCCCGCCGGGCTGGCCCACCCCCGTCCGGCGTAGCGACGCGTTTGCACAGAGTGCCAGAGATAACGAAGTTGCGCCACCCGTGCGTGACCAGAAAACAAAATGACAGCGAACGGATGCCCCGGTTAGCATCCTGCAAGTGGCCGTTCCGCATGCTCAGCAGCCTTTCGGCAGGCGGAAAGCCAGTCAGGCCCCTTCGGCCGCCCAGGCCCCGCCGGCGGAGCAGGCTCCACTGCCGTCCCAGCCGCCACGACCGGCCCAGACTCCCCTGGCAGCACTGTGGCGCATCAGGGAGTATCTGCGACCCTATGTCGGCCAGCTCAGCGTCATGCTCACCGCGGCGCTGATCGCGACCGGGGCCGAGATCGTCATCCCGCTGCTGACCAAGGCCGCCATTGACGGGCCGATCGCCGGGGCTGCCAAGCGGGGGCCAGCCCACGGCGACGGCCTCTTGCTCATCATCGGCGTGGCAGCGCTAGCGCTCGGCATCACGGACGCGGTGCTCAACATGATCAGGCGGTGGATCACGGCCAGCGCGGCCGCCAGGCTCGAGCAATCGGTCAGGGAGGACTTGTACGCCCATTTGCAGCGGCTAGAGCCGAGCTTCCACGAGGAATGGCAGTCGGGCCAGTTGCTCTCCAGGGCGACGACCGACCTATCGGCGATCAGGCGCTTCGCGGGCTTCGGCGTGGTGTTCCTGATCATCACCGTGGTGAGCTTCGCCGTCATCGTGGCGTTGCTGATCGGCCTGAACCCGTTGCTCGGGTTGCTCACAGCCGCCGTGTTCGCGCCGGTGACGCTGCTCTGCCTGCGGTTCGAGCGGGGCTACCGCACGCTATCCCGGCGGGTTCAAGATCAGCAAGATGACCTGGCCACGAACGTCGAGGAAGCCGCGGCAGGCATCCGGGTGCTCAAGGCGTTCGGCCGCCGCAAGCAGGCCAGCGCGGCTCACCTCGCGCTCGCGCGGCGGGTCTACCAGACCCAGGCCAGCAAGGCGCGACTGCGCGGCGCGTTCTGGGCGAGCCTCGATCTGGTGCCGAACGTCGCGATCGCCATGATCTTGCTGCTCGGAGCGCTGGCGGTGAGCCGTCACGAGCTGACCACAGGCGGGCTGGTCGCGTTCGTCGCGCTCGTGCTCCAGCTCGTCTGGCCGGTCGAGGCGATGGGCTACATCCTCGCGACCGGCCAGGAGGCGGCGACGGCCGCGCAGCGCGTCTACGAGATACTCGACACGCCGCCGGCCATCACCAGCCCCGCCGCGCCTGCGCCGCCCCAGCGCTCCCGGGCCGCCTGCGAGCTGGTCCTTGACCACGTCCAGTTCCGCTACCCGGGCTCACCGCAGCCGGTGCTGCGGGACGTCTGCCTGCGACTGGTGCCTGGTGAGACCGTCGCGCTCGTCGGCGCCACCGGCTCAGGCAAGACGACGCTGCTGCACCTCATCGCCAGGTTCGCCGACCCGACGACGGGCTCGATCAGGCTGAACGGCACCGACATCAGGGAACTGCCGCTTCCGGTGCTCCGCTCGGCGATCGCCTGCGCGTTCGAGGATCCGACGCTCTTCTCGGTCAGCGTCAAGGAGAACGTCATGCTCGGTGCTCCTGGCGCGCCGGACGCGGCGGTAGCCACCGCCCTGGCCGCCGCGCAGGCCGAGTTCGTGGCTGACCTGCCGTGGGGCGATCAGACCAGGATCGGCGAGCAGGGCATGTCATTGTCCGGTGGCCAGCGGCAGCGGATCGCGCTGGCCAGGGCCGTGCTGGCGGACCCGGGCCTGCTCTTGCTCGATGACCCGCTCTCGGCGCTCGACGTGCACACGGAGGCCAAGGTCACGGCCGCGCTCGGCGAGGTGCTCGCCGGGTCGACCGCGCTCGTGGTGGCGCACCGGCCTTCCACGGTGGCGCTGGCCGACCGCGTCGCCGTGCTCGACGAGGGCGTCATCATCGCCACCGGCGCGCACCGCGAGTTGCTTGAAGGCTGCCCGCGCTACCAGTTCCTCATGACCAGCGACCTCGGCGCGGGAGTGCGCGGATGACCACCGCAACGAGCCAGTCGTGGCGCGGCATCGCGGCCGAGGATGTCGACGACCTGCCGAAGGGCGTCTCCCTGCTGCTGCGCAGGCGCAGCAGGGCGCTGCTGCGTGACCTGCTCAGGCCGCACAAGTCAACCGTCACGGTGATCGGCCTGACGATATTGCTCTCGAACCTCGCCGCGCTCGCCGGGCCGTGGCTGGTCGGGATAGGCGTGGACAAGATACCAGCGCTGATGGCCACGAGGGACCTGACGCCGATCGTCATCGTGGTCGTCGAGTTCTGCGCCGCCGTCGGCGTCCAGGCGGCCGCGACCGCCTGGTACATCTCGGCGATCGGGCAGATGGGGGGACAGGTGGTGCTCGAGCTCCGCTCGAGGCTGTTCTGGCACTTCCAGCGGCTGGCGGTCGCGTTCCATGAGCGCTACACGTCGGGCCGGGTGATCGCGCGCCAGGTGTCGGACATGGACGCGATCTCCGACCTGTTCGACGAGGGCCTGGACTCGCTCGTCAGCGCGGCGTTCTCGTTGCTGTTCGTCGGCACCGGCATGCTGCTGCTCGACTGGCCCCTCGCGCTGACCGTGCTCGCCGGGTTCGTCCCCCTGGCCTGGCTCAGCGCGTGGTTCCGGCGTGAGTCCGCGGTCAGCTACCGCCGGACCAGGGACACCATCGCGCTGGTCATCGTTCACTTCGTCGAGACATTCAACGGGATCAGGGCGGTCCAGGCGTTTCGCAGGGAGCCCAGGAGCTCGGAGATCTTCGCCGAGCTGAACGAAGATTACTCCGGCGCGTCCATACGGGCGGGGCGCCTGGTGGCGGTCTACTTCCCCGGCGTCACCCTGGTCGGCAACCTGGCGGTCGGCGCCGTGCTCCTGTACGGCGGCATGCGCGTCATCGACCACGCGATGCCGGTCGGGGTGCTCGTCACGTTCCTGCTGTACCTGGTGAGGTTCTTCGAGCCGCTCAAGGACGTGTCGCAGTTCTACAGCTCGTTCCAGTCCGCCGCGGCCGGCCTGGAGAAGATCTCCGGCGTGCTCGACGAGGACCCGTCGGTCCCCGAGCCCGCGGCGCCCGTCGCGTTGCCCGCCAGGCCGCCCGGCGCAGGGCCGGGCAGGCAGCTGCGGCTCGCCGCGGTCCGGTTCGGCTACCGGGAGGACGTGGTGCTCCCGCACCTGGAGCTGACCGTGCCTGCGGGCCAGAAGCTGGCCCTGGTCGGCGCGACCGGGGCGGGCAAGACCACGATCGCCAGGCTGCTCGCCCGCTTTTACGACCCAGGCGACGGCCAGGTGCTGCTTGACGGGGTGGACTTGCGCGAGCTGTCCGACGCCGACATCCGCCGCGAGATCACCTTGATCACTCAGGAGAACTTCCTGTTCAGCGCCACCATCGCGGACAACATCTCACTCGGCATGCCGGGCGCGCCCAGGTCAAGCGTCGTGGCCGCGGCGCGGGAGGTGGGCGCCGACGAGTTCATCGCCGCCTTGCCTGACGGCTATGACACCGAGGTCGGCAGGCGCGGTGGCCGCCTGTCGGCTGGCCAGCGCCAGCTGATCTCGTTCGCCCGCGCGTTCCTCGCGGCGCCGAGCATCTTGCTGCTCGACGAGGCGACCTCGCTGCTCGACCTGCCCAGCGAGCGGATCGTCCAGCAGGCGCTGCAGACCGTCATGGCCGGCCGGACCGCAGTGATCATCGCGCACCGGCTGTCTACCGTGCGGATCGCCGACCGCGTCGTCGTGCTCGATCACGGCCAGATCGTCGAGGACGGCTCACCCGCGGAGTTGCTCTCGGCCGACGGCGAGTACTCCGACCTGCACCGGCGCTGGCTGGCAAGCCTTGCTTAAGCGCCCGGGCGGGCCGCACGGCTCAGTGTCCGCTAGGCTGGCCGCCGTGAACCACGGGCGCAAGCAACCCAGCGAGAACTCGCAAGCGCACTACCTGACCGATGTCGCTCTGGCCGCGAACTTCGACCGCCTGCTCGCCACGGCTGGCGATGCCGAGCGCGAGTACCGCGCGGCGCAGGCAGCGGGGGGCTCGCTCGATGAGCTGTACGCGCTGGCGAAGAAGCTGGACGCCGCGCTGACCGAGGTGATGCGATCCGCGTTCGCTGCGGTCAGGGCCGAGATCGGGCCGCGCGGTTACGAGGACAGGATCTACCGGCGCAAGGCGACGGCGAAGCCAGCCGTGCACGCGCTCAACGCGGAGGCCGAGCGGCTGCTGACGCTCAGGGAGACGCATCGGCTGACCGGCATCCCGCCGCGTCCAGGCGGCGTCGGCGTGCCTCCCGAGCCTTCGGCGTCGCACGCGGCACACTGAAGTTTGCCTGGGCGGGACGGATCGCGGTCATCATGGCGTTGGAAGTGGTAGTAACTCATCGCGACCAGGGTGCCGCCAGGGACGGCGCCAGGAAAGCTACAAAGTATGTGCCCGAAAACCATCCCAATGTGCCATGTCGCTGATAGCACCCGACCTGGCAGATTAGGTTGCGATGATCACGGAACCCCCCAAACTCATCAGGAGGCACTCCATGTGCCCGCACTCGCCACCGTGCCCAAGCGCGAGCGACCCGGACCACGAGGCGGCTAGAACCCTCATCAGCCACCCCGAGCAGGGCTGGAGCCTGCTCTGCAACGGCATCGTCGTCTTCGAGGACACAGGCGAACTACTCCCCGATGGCGACGCCATCGCCCCGCACCGCCCCACTGACCTGGTATCACGGCCGGTACCCGCCTCGCCGGCGGCCTTAGCTGGCCCGCGCACTACCCGCCGAGCCGTCCGTAAGGGACCTCGGCGAAGGCGCCCATCACATCGTCAGGCGCCGTCAGCACCATCTGGACCGCTCCCGTTTCCGGGTTGAACCAGAGCAGCGAGTTGCTACCCGGGCAACCGGTCTGCGCCTGCACGAGGAGCCTGGGCCCGTACGCGGTGACGATGTCATTGTTGTTGCCGCTGACCCCCGGGATGCTGATCACC
>JASIBM010000134.1 GCA_030045175.1 Streptosporangiaceae bacterium
CCAGGCGGGCACGACGCTGCTCGGCCTCACCGCAGAGGCGACGCCCGCTCACGTGCAGGCCCTGGCCCGCGTCATCCTGGCCCAGTAAGCCCGCCAGCGCCCGGGCGCGACCTCAGGAAGATCACGACCATCGTGATGATGCCGGGCACGGGCAGGAAGTCCGGGGCCTGCGTTCCCTGTCGTCTTGAGGAGGTCGATAGGCGCGAGGACGACGACGGCCCGGCGGGTCATCTTCTGGAACTCGGGCCGGTCGAACTGCTCAGCGATCTGCCACGCCAGTTCGCGCTGCTCGTGGTCCGCGCTGACCTCGACGACGGCCTGCTTGACCTCGGCGGTCTGCTTGAGGGTCTCGGGATGAGCGAGACGACGACGTCCATGGCCCTGCTGGGCTCGACATAGGATCTCACGCCCCCGGAGACCGGCCCCGGCCGGATGTCTGCACCGGCCGCCCGGCTGTTACCGGACAACTGTGCCAGACGATCATGACCACTGGTGTTCTGGGTGAATAATCACGGTCAGGTCTTGATCGACCGTTAGCCAGGCTGCGACGAAGCAGGCGACCGGCTGCTCGCCACTGTCCGCAGCGACGCCCCCGAGCCCCGCCCAGGTTCGCCGCCGGGTTCACCAGTGTCATGGCGGGCACCATGCTCGCCGCCGAAACCATCAAGCTCCTCCTCGGCCAGCCGCGCTCGCCGCACCTGCCCGAGGCCAACAACGTGACCTTCCAGTTCCTGAAGCCAGCGGCCATGGCCAATGCAGCTCGCATCCTCGCCCGCGACCCGGCCTGCCCCGCCTGCCCGCCCACAAGCGTGGCGACATTGCGGTGGCAGTTCCGCTACGAACAAGGTCGCTTCCCCCGTACACACGGTCTCGACAGCCCCGCCGCCCTTCACCGGGCTGACGTCTAACGAGCCGCCGAGTCATGCGTCGTATTGAGGCATCAACCTTGGCTACGCGTAGACGCAGTCGCCCTGCACGCCGCCGATGATGACGACCCCGAACGACCGTTCTCGCACCCCGCAAACCTGAGCCATCGCTGTCACAACCGGGTGAGTCGGCGGGGGGAATCGCACCCCCCGCCGCTCTCAGGACCGGACGTGACAGTCTCCTGTCATCCGGCCCCCACAGTCCGCCGGGTGGTGAACGCGACGAGCTGCCAGTGGGCGAACAGGTCTGGCTGGTGCTGGTAGACCTTCTGCAGCCAGGCCATGGCTTTGGCGTACTTGCCTCGGAATCGCTTGAACTTGCGCATGGCCCACCTGGCTAGGTGGTGGTTGATCCGCCATGCGAGGAAGAACAGCTCGGAGCGGTAGAAGGCCCCGTAGTAGCTGACCCAGCCGCGCACGATCGGGTTGATCTCCCGCGCGAGGCCGGGCAGGTCCGCGTTGCTGCGGCGGTTGAGGTGCCAGTCCCTGATCTGCTTGCCCTTGGCTTTCTTCGCTGCCGCGCTGATCGCCGGGTTGAACCCGGCGAAGTAGCCTCGCCGGCCCAGCACCTTGCGCGCCCGGAAGGTATAGCCGAGGTAGTCGAAGCTGGTGTGCTCGTGGCTTCCCCGGCGGTTCGCGTCCTTGCAGTACACGATCTTCGTCTTCACCGGATGCAGCTCCAGCCCCAGCGAGCCGAGCCGGCCGGCGATCGCCGACCGCATCTGCCGGGCCTGGTCCTCGGTGTCGCAGTGCACGATCACGTCATCCGCGTAACGCTCGAACGGGCAGCCCGGGAACTCCCGCGCCATCCACAGGTCGAACGCATAATGCATGAACAGATTAGCCAGCAATGGTGAGATCGGAGACCCCTGCGGGGTTCCCTTTTCCCTTTGCACGACGGTCCCGTCCGGCATCACCATCGGCGCGACCAGCCACCGGGAAATGCACAACAGAACCCACCGCTCGCTGGTGTGGTGAGCCACCGCTTTCATCAGCAGGGAATGCGGAACCGAGTCGAAGAAGGCCCGGACATCTAGATCCAGCACCCAGTCCCTCGCCCAGCACCGCTCGCGGCACGCCGCCAGCGCGTCCTGCGCGCTGCGCCCGGGACGATACCCGTAGCTGTCCCGGTGGAACACCGGCTCCAGCGCCCGCTCCAGCAGCATCGCCGCCGCGGTCTGCGCCACCCGGTCCGCCACGTTCGGCACCCCGAGCAAGCGCACCCCGGCCCCATGATCCTTCGGTATCTCCACGCCCCGCACCGGCTCGGGAAAGTAGCTCCCCGACGACATCCTGTTCCACAGCTTGTACAGATTGCCTTTCAGCTGCTCCGCGAACACCCCGATGCTGACCGCGTCCACGCCCGGCGCGCCCTTGTTGGCCCGGACCTTCTCCCACGCCCGCACTATCAGGCGCTTGTCGATCTCAAACGACTTCACCACCACCGGCTCGGGCCCGGCCTGCGGCTCCTCCCCTGACGGGTTGGCCCCAAGCTGACCCTGGCCTGCACGGCCCCTTCGCTCCAGCCCCATTACCGGGCCTTCCCCGCTACTACGAGCCGTCCCGCCCCTGTGCCCCGCATCGGTACTCTGCCGCTCGCAGTGTCCGCCGCTCGCGGCCCTCCCTCTCCCGGCCAGGACACCACCTGGCCGGAGCTATCAGGGCGACAGGTTCTCCTGTTCCATGCCAGCGCCCGCGACGAGCTCACGCCACCTCTACACCGGACACCGCCAGGGCAGCGCGCAGGCAGCCCC
>JASIBM010000135.1 GCA_030045175.1 Streptosporangiaceae bacterium
GGCGAACTCCTGGCAGGACGCGTACCTGTCGGCCGGTGACTTGGCCATCACCTTGGCCATCACCGTGTCCACCGCACGCGGGATGCCAGCGGCGCGAGCGGCCAGCGACGGCGGCGCAGGCACAGCCGGCCTGCCCTGCCCGGCGGGCTTGCCGTCCTGCTGCGCGCGCTTGCGCGGCCCGGCAGGGCGCCAGTCCACGGTGTCCTGCCCGGCTGGCCTCGGCTCGCCGCCGTTCGCCGGCTCGGCGCCGATCGTCGGCTCGCGGTCGATCGCCGGCTGGGTGCCGGTCGGGTTGTCGGCGTACGACTGGACGCCGAGCGCCTCGCGCAGCGCGTCGGCGAACTCCTGGCAGGACGCGTACCTGTCGGCCGGTGACTTGGCCATCACCTTGGCCATCACCGTGTCCACCGCAGGCGGGATGCCAGCGGCGCGAGCGGCCAGCGACGGCGGCGGGTCGGACAGGTGCGCGTACACCACTGCGAGCGCCTGGCCCCTGATGTATGGCGGCTCCCCGGATAGCAGCTCGAAGGCGGAGCAGCCGAGCGCGTACTGGTCAGTCCTGCCGTCCACGGCGGTGCCCAGGATCTGCTCGGGTGCCGCGTAGTCCACGGTGCCGAGGAACTGCCCGGTGCCGGTGAGGCCGCCGCTGGTCCCCAGCGGAGTCTTGCTTATCCCGAAGTCGGACAGGTACACATGGTCGGGTCGGCCAGGGCGTTCATCGAGCAGCATGTTCGCGGGCTTGACATCACGGTGCACAAGGCCTGCGCCATGGGCGGTGTCGAGCGCGGATGCCATCGCCGAGACGATCCAGGCCGCGCGGGCGTACGCGAGCGGCCCGTGCTGTCCGACCAGATTCCTGATAGTGCCGCCGCGTACCAGCCGCATCGCGATGAACAAGACCCCGTCCGCCTCCCCGGCCTCGTAGACGGGAATGATGTTCGGGTCCTCGACCGCCGCGGCCGCCCGCGACTCCCTGGTGAACCGATGCCGGAACGCGACGTCCTCGGCCAGTGCCGGCGCCAGCACCTTGAGCGCAACCAGGCGGTCGAGGCGCTCGTCGTGGGCGCGGTAGACCACCGCCATCCCGCCCGAGCCGATCCTGGCCTCCAGCCGGTAGCTGCCCACACGGGAACCAGGCGCGTAGCCAGGCGCCGCCCACGGCGGCGTCACGTCCGTCACAACGACTCCCCTGATGCCAGGCCGCCGGCTCCCGCTCTGATGGCGCCCGGCGGAAATAAGGCGTGCCCATGAGGAATGGCCTGGCGCACATTATTCAGCTTCGCACCTGTTCGGTGCAACCTGGAGGTTTCCGGCTGCCGATCGCCCAAACATCCCTGGGCGTGACTGCGCAGGCGTGTCGTCCGCCAGCGACATGGGGACCATCGTTTCGCCATTGCATGGGGTCGGGCCGGGCTAGTGCCCCAGCGCCCGGACGACCCGCACCACCGTGTGGCGGATCAGCGGCGAGACCTCGAACTCCCATCTGCCGCCGTCCGTGAACCCGATAGTCAGGTTGGTGCGGAGAACTCCGGCGCTTACCTTGGCCGAGGCGACTTCGCTGCGCGGCACCCGCGCCAGCACCTCCCCGAGGCGGCCAGGCGCACTAGGCCGGAGCGTGAGCAGCGCGAGTTCCCGGTCGGTCACTGCCAGGTACGCACTCCGGCGGAACTGCGGTGTCTGCGAGGTGTCCTCCTTGGACAGCTTCGTGGCCGCGTACCCGATCGCCGGCCCCACGACCCCGACGCGCTGGGAGACGCCAGCCGTCCACGCCCAGCCCCTGGGCATCACCACCGCTCCGGTCAGCTGCTTCGCTCCGAGCAACTGCGATGTGTCGATGGCCATGAGCTCTCCGCTTCAGCTTGCCAAGCCCGCGTCGGTGAATTGCCATCCCTTCGCGATGCATGCGCGCCTGACCCTGCTGACGCCGAACGTGGATAGCGGCAAGATCGTGCCGCTGCCCGGAGTGAGCATCAGCGTCCTTCACGCCCATACATTCTGTAGCTCCCGTGCCGTGGTGGTCCATGCCTAAATCCGCTCGCAGTTCGATGTGAGCCGCCTGCGGGGACCGGCGCGCGCGCCCGTCCTAGCTGACGAACCCCTGGAGGTACGAGTTGCCGGCATTCCTGACCATTGGGCGGGGCATCAGACTTGGGTTTACTTACCGGTATGACAGTGACGACGATCAAGGTCCCGAAGAGGACCCGGGACCGGCTGCACCGCTTGGCCAAGGCCGAAGGGCTCACCCTGGCCCAGGCCATCGACAAGCTGATCGACGCCGCCGGGCCGCGGCCCAGGCCGAGCGTCGGAGGCTTCAGGAGCGGGCATCCGCTGGACGCCGAGGCCATCGACGCCGAACTGGCCAGCGGATTCGGCGCGTGACGGCCATCATTGTCGACACCAGTGCGATCCTGGCCGCTTTCGACGAGTTACCTGGAAATCGAGCAGCGGGCGACCGTGCTGCGGACGTGGCAGCCGCTTACCGTGCCCGGCCTGCTCCAGACCGAAAGCTACGCCCGCCAGGTGTTCCGGGGCGCGAACCCCGGCCACAGCAGCGCCGACATCGAGCAGCGAGTGGCGGCACGGATGGCTCGGCAGCAGATCTGGGAGCGCTCGGACCCCGCCCCGCCGATGCTGGCGGCGGTGATCGGGGAAACGGTCCTGCGGCGGCTGGCCGGCAGCGCTGAGGTGACGCGAGAGCAGCTGGAGCGCCTGCTCGCGGTGGCCGAGGGCGAGCCGTGCGTGCGCGTCCAGGTGCTGCCCTTCACCTCGCGCAGCAGCAACAACGGTGACTGCGTGGAGGTCGCGCGGAACCTGCCCGGCATCGTCGCGGTGAGAGACTCCAAAGACCCAGATGGTCCGGCGCTGGTGTTCACCGCAGACGACTGGCAGGTGTTCACTGACCGGGTGAAGGCCGACCTGACCTGAGCGCGGCTAAAGATGATCTTGCCGGTTTCGCCAACCCTCTCCAAGCCCTCCTAGCGCAGGAACGGGTTGCTGACCCGGACTCCGCAGTGTCAGGGTCAGCCACGTGCCGTAGCCGGGTCGCCTGGCGCGAGCTTGAGGCCGAATCCCCAGTTCAGCAGTCGCGCGGCGGCCTGCGCGGCAGCGTCTGGCCCGGTGGCCGGGCTGCCGAGGACGACGCCGATCAAGGTCACGCCATCGCGCACCGCCTCGAACAGCAGGCAGTGCAAGGCGGCGTCGGTGTAGCCGGTCTTGATCCCGTCAGCGCCGCGATAGCCGCCGATCAGCGCGTTCGTGTTGTCCCACCAGTACGCATGGTGCCCTTTGCCCTTCTTGACCTGGACGAAGCGCTGGGCCACGATCGAGCGGATCACCGGCGACTTCATCGCCGCCAGGCCCAGCGTCAGCAGATCGGCCGGCGTGGAGTACGTGGAGTACTCGGTGGGGTAGGGCAGGCCATCGGGGCTGGTGAAGTGCGTGTGCATCATGCCGAGCTGCCTGGCAGCCGCGTTCATCTTCGCGACGAAGGCCGGGATCCCCGGCCCGAAGGTCGTGGCCAGGACATAGGCGGCGTCGCAGCCTGATGGCACCAGCATCGCCTCGAGCAGGTCACGCACCGTCAGGAGGTCTCCTGGGTGCAGGCCCGCGCTTTCTGCCTGGTACTTCGCCACGTATCCGAGCACGGCCCTGGGGATGCGGACCAGCCGGTTCAGATTGGCGGTCCTGAGCACGACCAGGGCCGTCATCACCTTGGCGATGCTGCCGATCGGCCGCTCCGTGTACATCTGGCGGCTCCACAGCAGCCGCGACGTGTCAGCCTCGGCCAGCGCGCCCGCCTTCGCCGCGATACGTGCCGGGGTGCTGGTCACCGCCAGGGTCTTGAACGCTGGCTGGCTGGCTTGCTTGGGGGTCGCCTTCCCCGTGCCGTGGTCAGGCCCGCGCCTGGATGCGCCCGCGCCGCGAGCATCGCGCGGCCGCGTGCTGGCCGAGACCGAGCAACCCGCCAGGCTCGCAGCGAGAATGCCGGCGGCCGTCACCAACGCCGTCAGCCGGAAGGCAGTGCTCATCCCCAGCCTCATCGCAGTTCGCAGCGTCACTGCCATGACAATAGCGTTTTTAACCGGCATGCGCCGTGCGTGCCGTGCGCTGCCGGGCTGGTAGCCTGCCGTTCGCTCAGGGCGACCACCACGGGCGCGACCCTGCCCGGCTACGGCGTTACGGGATGGTCAGCACGGTCTTGCCGATGACCTGGCCGGCTTCGACGGCTCGCTGGGCGCCGGCGGCTTGCTCAAGCGGGAACGTGGCGCCGACCTGCACGCGCAGGTCACCCGCGTCGAAGTGCCCGGCTGCTTGCTCGAGGATGGCACGCTGCCGCGCGCGGTGCTCGGGCCAGCCGAACACCGACGGCGCCGGCATCCAGGTGAACGAGACCCGCAGGTTCCTGTCGTGCATCGCGGAGACGGCCTCGTCCTCCCAGGGGCTCTCGACGTTCGAGACCAGGTCGCCGTAACGGCGCACGAGCGAGAAGCACGCGGTGAACGTCTTGCCGCCGACCGTGTCGTGCACCACGTCGGCGCCGTCCTGGCCGGTCCAGGCCCGCAGCTTCGCCCCGACGTCCTCGCGCCTGTAGTCGATGCACAGCTCCGCGCCCAGGGACGCGGCCAGCTCGGCCTTCGGGCCCGGCGTGACCGTCGTGGCGACCCGCGCCCCGGCCAGCCGGGCGATCTGCACCGACATGTGGCCCACGCCGCCCGCTCCGGCTTGCACGAGCGCGAACTGGCCGCTTGTCACGCGAGCGCGCTCCCGCAGCGCCTCCCACGCGGTGATCGTGACCAGGGGCGCGGCGGCGGCCTCGGCGAACGACAGGCGTTCCGGCTTGCGCGCCAGGTACCGCTCGTCGACGACCTTGACCTCCTGGTACGTGCCCGGCGTCGGCCCGAAGCCGCCGTCACAGAAGTACACCTCGTCGCCCGGTCGCACCAGCGTCACAGCCGGGCCGGTCGCCTCGACCACGCCGGCCCCGTCCCAGCCGAGCACGGCGGGCAGCGTTCCGCCGATCGTTCCGCCGGAGCGGAGCTTGCAGTCGACCGGGTTGATGCCGGCCGCCCTCAGCCGGACCAGGACGTCGTGGTCTGCGCGGATCTCGGGTTCGGGCAGCTCAGCAACCCTGAGCACCTCCGGCCCGCCCACCGCCGTCATCAGTACCGCACGCATGACCTCATTCTTCCCGGATGCGGGTCAGGGGTGGTCGTGTGCGTGATACTCGCCGGCGCTGCGGGGTGTGGTCGCTGATGACCTCGCCGTCGCGGAGCTCGATGACGCGCCGGCAGTGGGGGGAGGGGGGGTGCTGGGTCGTGGGTGGCGAGCAGGAGGGTGCGGCCGCGTTCGGAGTGGAGCCTGGAACTTGGCCCGGCAACTCCTTGCCGTCACGGGCGAATTGCCAGCCAGCAAGCGTGGCCGGATTGTCGTGATCGCCGAGTACCGGCGCCCCTGCACGCGCTGGCCTTCGCAACGGGTCATGCGGCGTGCGGAGGTCACCCAGGCAACTGAGGCGAGCTTCGTCCTCGCCCGCAATCCCAGCCTGACCGCTACCCGGCCGTCAGCGCCTCAGCGCCCACATGCCTGTCAACCCAGCGAGTTGTCTGCTCCTGAGTGACCCTCTGCGCCTCCATCGCTGCCTTCGCGCCCTGAGGTGGTGGTGGCGGCAGCAGATCGTGGGGCAGGCAGCACGTAGAACCCTTCAGCCGCCATCTCATCAGCGTCCACTTTAAGTCGCCACGTGTACGTTTGGCCCCCCGCAAGTTGTAGCGGTTGCAACGAGATGATGAAGTTCGCATTGGCTTCATCAGCCTCAACCGGGGTTAGAGGCGAACTGACGGTCAGCTTGCCGCTGAAGATCAGCTCTTGCATTCCAGTTGGACTTGGGACCGACACTGGTTGTCCGTCGGCGTCCGTGAGTTGCAGGAGGATGTCATGCGGATGACTTACTTCGTCTCTGGCCAGTTTGATGAAGATCACAACCGCATGCGGCCCAGGGTGCGGGCCGGTTTGCGACCAGCCAGCCCCGAGCATATGGACCTTCCCCCCGGGCTGCTCCTGCTCTGCGAAGTCACAGAGGATGATCGAGGCCCGCATCAGGCAACCCGGATCATCAGTGTGACCTCAATCGGCTTCGGGGCGGATGGCTTCCATGAGAACCTGGCGGGTCGCGCCAAGGATGAGGGCACAGGCTGCAAGACCGGGGATGTCGAGAGATCAAGCTCAACCGGTGGTGCCGTAATACCCTTTATGCCGCGTTCGTACGCCCCAAGAACTTCCTCGATAGGCCTGTCCTCTTCGTAGAACGTCTCGCCGGGATCGAAGTCGTCGCGGGCTCTCATACCAGCCATGATGCCTCCGCTGATCAGCAGCCGCGCCACCCAGATCGTGAGCACACAGGAGACGGTAGACCCTATGGACCTTGTCCTGGTAGCCGCATGGACATCCCGAGCCGCACCAATCGTCCACGGTGTTGCCGTCCGGTTCGACCGCGTGACCCAGTCCGGTCAGCGCGTTCTCCACGGCCGGAACGCGCGGTTTGCTCGTGCGGAAGGCTCACCACGGGTCGCTGTTGGCTGCGGGCTGAACTCCCAGCAACGCGACGACATCTTCGGCGAAGATCGTCAGCATGGCGCCGGCCAGCCCGGCAGCGATCGTGAGCGCGATCTGCCACATGGGGACCGGCGCGCCGCCGCCTGCCACGCCGAGCACGGCCCCCATGGCGGCGATGGCGGACAGCACGGCGTTCCGCCAGACCTGGCCGCCGCCAAGCGGCTGGGAGGAGGCGCCAAAGCAGCGGCATGGCTCGGAATGCCCGCGATGTACCGCCACGGCCAGGCCGAAGGTAAGAGTCAGGCACAGCGCCGCGGCAGCAGC
>JASIBM010000018.1 GCA_030045175.1 Streptosporangiaceae bacterium
CGTCGGCGCGGTCGAGGCGCTCGGCGTCGTCGATCCGTCCGATCCCGGCACGCTGGTGGGACCCGTGATCGGCGACAGGCCGCGAGCCTTCGCGCTCGATGCGATCGCCGGGTCAGGCGGGCGGGTGGTGACCGGAGGCCGGGCGCTGGATGAGCCCGGGTTCTACCTGGCGCCGACCCTGGTCGAGCTCGACGAGCCGGTCGGCCCGCTGGCCACCGACGAGGTATTCGCCCCGGTGGCCGCGCTGATCAGGGCGGCGTCGGACGACGAGGCCATCCAGATCGCCAACTCGGTGCGCTACGGGCTGGTGGCCGCTGTGTTCACCACCGATCTCGGCCGGGCGCTACGCCTGACCCGCCAGGTCGAGGCCGGGATGATCAGGGTAAACGCGCCCACCTCGGGGGTGGACTTCAACGCGCCGTTCGGCGGCGCGAAGGAGTCGAGCTACGGCCCGCGCGAGCAGGGCGAGGCCGCGCGTGCCTTCTACACCGAGTCAAGGACCATCCTCATCACCGGCTGACCGGCGCTAAGCTTTTCATGATCGCGAAGACTTTTGTATCGCCCGCGACACAAAAGTCTTCGGCTTAAGCTAACCGGCCGCATCCGGCGGTTAGCTGCCGTACTTCAAGATGAGCCCTTGATTGCCGCCCATGGTGTCTTCTTCGATCGCGCTGGCCCATAGCGATTTCGTGCCGGGAACCCAGGAGAGGCCGGCGCTCCCGATGATCCCGCCGGTGACGGCCGGCATGGACTGCTGGCTCCAGCTGCCGTCGCGGAGGTGGTAGAACGCCCGCGTGCCGTTGCCGTTCGTCTGCGCGACCAGCCACAAGCCGCCCTGCCCATCCTGGGCCATGCTGGTCACCTGGTACACCGGGTAGGGGATGCGGACCCGTTGCCACCTCGCGCCGTCCCAGTGCTCAAGCAGGCCCGTCGACGAATCGGACGGAGTCACGATCGAGAAGGACGCCCAGACATCGCGCGGGCTGAACGCCACGATCGCCGCAGGCGTGACGGCGTCCTTCGCCGGCTTGCTGATCGCGGGCAACGCGAGCGTGCGCCATGTGCTGCCAGTCCAGTGCATGACGACGTCGGACTGCTTGAGCAGTGGCTTGGTCGCCGTCTTCGCTGTCGGTCCAATAGCCCACATGTCGGATGCCGACACCGCGCTGAGCACCTGCGGAACGCCGGGCAGGCGCACCCTTTTCCAGGCCGTGCCGTTGTACCGGCTGTTGAACGGCGCGTTCGTCCGTCCAGAGGTGCCGAACGCCCAGGCGTTGGTGCGGCTGAAGGCCACCGCGGTGTAGACGTAGGAGTTCTGCGGGAAGGTGGTCACCGTCCACTTTGTGCCGTTCCAGAGCAGGGCATCGGTCCAGAACTTCGATGTCGAGCCGGTGCGCTGGTAGAGGTCCGGGTAAACCCAGGCATTCTGCGCCGAGCTCGCGGTGACGAGTACGCCGAGTATGGCCGCCGGATTCGTCAGCCCGGCGGGCGGGGTAATTGCGGACCAGGTGGCACCGTGCCACTGCTGGACCTCAAGAGTCGCGGTTACGCACCCCATGTCGCACAGGGATCCCGCCGCGAAGGCCGTCGTCGAGCTAGGGCTTGCGACGCTCCAAACCTGGCTATCGCCGCCGGCCGATCCCCAGCCGCCGACCACGGTCCAGGTTGGTGCGCTTTGCGGCGTCCTGGCGTGGGCTGGGATCAAGCCGCTAGCCAGGACCAGCATGGCGCCGGCCGTGGAAACGGCCGCACGATTCAGCAGGCGTGTGGTCATTTGCCCTCCCCTTCTGCGCTCATATTGAATCCCCAGTAAGCGTCTGGCAAGTGCCCAGGTATGCCGGGTTGGCGGCGGGTCGGCCGACCGAGCTGGCGGCGGGTCGGCTGGCTGGGTCGGCTGACCCGCCTGGCTGTGTGTTCGTGGGCGCCTTCCGTTCGGCGTCAAGCGGTTCAAGGCGGAGCGCGAGCGTGGGGCAGAGCCGCACGGCCCGCCTGGCGAGCGACGAAAGATTGGGCGGTACCGGGTGGTCGGCCAGGATCGGGTAGCCCCATTCGTCGGTCCCGATCAGCTCGGGCAGCATGTCGGCGCACAGCCCGTGCCCGCTGCACGCGATCGGGTTGACCGCCAGCCGGTATTTCATCACTGCCAGCCCATGGCTTCGAGCGTGCGCGGGAGGGGCAGGACGGCGGCGCGCGGGCGGCCGTGCCTGGCCGACAGGCACGTCCGGCGCGACAGGTGCGAGTGCACGTCGGCGGCGAACGCCGACAGGGCGGAGCGCGCCAGGCGCACGGCTCCGTCTGGGTGCCTGCACGCGCCTCGGCCCTCGATGGTGCGCAGGCGGCGATCAAGCCTGTCATGCACGGGGCCGGTGGGCCGGCCGTTGGATATCTGAGCGAAGTCGTCGGCGATGGCGGGCAGGCCGAACATGCAAGGCCCGCACTGCCCGGCGCCCTGGTCGGCTAGCCAGGCGAGCACGCGGGCTGTCTCGGATAGCCCGCAGGCGTCGGGCGGCAGTACGAACAGGACGCCAGCCCCTGGTGAGGCGCCGATCCGCCGCAGTGCCGGCGGGGCCATCGGCAGCCTCGCGACATCCGCAACGTCATGCCAGCTGCCGAAGTACCCGCCGATCAGGATCGATCCGGCGTCGGCGTGAGCGCCGCCGAGCTTGAGTAGCTCGCCGACTGGCGTTCCTGCCTCGATCTCGTAGACGCCTGGTGCCTCGACGGCTCCCGATACCGTGGTGAGCATGGTTCCTGGCGCGTCGGCGAGGCCGGCCTGGCGGAACCAGCCGGCCCCGAATCTCGCGATCAGTGCCACGTGAGCGAGCGTCTCGACGTTGTCGAGCAGGGTCGGCCGCTGCTGCACTCCGCGCCTGAACGGCCTCGGTGGCACGGCGGTCGGCTTGGCCTCGCCGCCGTTCAGCCAGTGCACAAGCGCGGTCTCCTCGCTCGACACGTAGTGGTGTGGCAGGCCGTGCACGCTGATCGGGATGGGATCCACGGCCGCGCGTTCCCGCTCGGCGATGGCCCCGGTCACGCTGGCGATCAGCTGCCGCTTGCCCCGCGGCAGGCAGACGTGGGCGACGTCGGCCCCGACCGCCGTGGCGGCGAGGACGACGCCGTCAAGCACGAGGTGCGGAGCGCGGGCCAACAGCGCCTGGTCCTTCTCGCTGGCCGGCTCGCTTTCCATGCCGTTCGCGACGACCACCGCGGGGCCCCTGGCCAGGCGGGCCGCGTTGGTGGCCACCGTGCGCATCTTGACGCCGGTGGGGAAGCTGGCCCCGCCTCGGCCGGTCAGGCCCGCCTGCGTCACCGCGTCGATCAGCGCGCCTGGCCTGCGTGGCAACGGGCCGTACCTGCGCAGGTGCTCGCGTAGGGTGACGGGGCGGTCGAAGTCCCGCCACCCGGCGGTGAGCCTGGTCCGTTGGCTGAGCCCGTCGGCCTGGGACGCCGCCGTGCTGCCCTGTTCCGTGCGGACGGGTGCGGCGGTGAGGTCGCCGCCGTGCTGGGTCATCACTGCTGCCCCGTCACGGCGAGGCTGACCGTGCCAGTAACCGCCGAGCCCTTGATCGTCAAGTCGAACTCGGCCCGTCGCTTGCCCGCCTGCCCGGTGACCGCGGCCACGATTGCGTGGCCAGACAACCGCACCACCGGTCCGCGAAATCCAGACGGCGTTCCTGGCTTGCCGACCTGTGCCGTCCCGCGCGAGAACTTGATGCCGCGTCCCGACGGCGGGCCGTACAAGACGAGCACGAAGCTCTCACTTGGCGCGGCGGTCGTGTGGCCGGTGATCGTGATCGTTCGCTCGTCATCGGCGGGGCCGTTGGTGACCCGCACGTGCCCGGTGAAGCTGGCGTCGGTGAGTGAGCCCCGCTGACCGGCGCCGGCCGACGGGGTGGTGGCTGTCGTGCTGCCGAGTTGCGCGGCCGGGGTGCCTGCTCGCTTGGCCCAGCCAGGCTGCAACGGGCCGAGGTACACGAAGATGGCCGTGAGCAGCGGCAATACGGCTAGGGCCAGGATGCCGGTCGTCCGGGCCAGTTGATTGTCCGTCAGCGTCAGCCGCCACCACACCGCCCAGCCCACGGCCGCGAGGCAGACGACGTCGATGGCGAGCACCCAGGGCAGCTTGGTGTCCGTGCCCGTGCCGAGCGCGTGCCAGAGCGCGATCGGCCAGCACACGTAGACCAGCAGGTGCACGGCCTGCCAGCTGCGATGGTTCAGCCGATCTCGCAGCAGGCTCGTAATCAGCACGGCGAGCAGCAGGTCGAAGGCCACCGTGCCGAGGCTCAGCCACAACGGCCGGTAGTCGGAGCTAAAAGGCACGACGGCCGCCACCAGGCCGATAGCGGCGAATGGGTCGAGCACCGTGGTCACGATGTGCACGCCCACCATGGCGGCGGAGGTCAGGGCCAGGTTCTTGTGCAGCCCTGCGGTGACGATGCGCGGCCAGCGGGCGGACGCGGCGCGCGCCGTGCCGATGACGCCGAGCACGACCGTGCCCGTGAGCAGCACGAAGGCCACGATGCCGGTGGCCCGGGTCGTGTACCAGAGCAGTTGCGAGCTCACGACCCGCCCGAGGAAACGACCGGTGGTGAGACTGAACTGCCCGGCGGTTGCTGGGGTGGCGCCAGGCCGCCGTTCCCGCTGTTGCTGGTGCCGCCGCCGTTGTTGCTGGTTCCGCTGGTGCCGCCGCCCTTGCTCCGCTGCCCCCCGCTCGTTCCGCTTGTCGTGCCGCGCTGGCCGGTGACCGAGCCGGTCTGGCCGGCCGGCGTGCTCGCGTAGGAACGGCCGGGCAGCGCGTAGCCCAGCGCGGCAGCCAGCCCAAACGACGCGGCGATGGCACCGCCCGCGATCCACGCCGTGAGCCTGCGGGTACGCGCGAGATTGTCGTCCCGACGGGTGACCGCGTTCTCGGGCGGCTCTTGTGGCCAGCGCATCAGCTACGTCCTTCGCCTAACGGGGGTCTCGATTCATCAAGCATGCCCGGTCAAGCCTGGAGAGTTTGTTTAGAAAATCTTCAGAGTCTCTAAAGATCGCGACATTGCTAAGACGACGGCACTGGCCTGTGTGGCCCGCCGGGCCTGCCGGGCCTGGGCCGTCCCTGCGGGTCAGCTGCGGGGGGCCTTGGCGGGTCGTCCCCCCTGGTCAGCGCCGCGGCTAGGCCGAAGGCGCGGTGCGGCGGGCACCTCGATCGCCACGGTAAGGCCGCCGCCTGGCGTCTGGGTGATCTCGGCCCCGCCGCCGCTTGACGTGGCGAGCCGGTGCACGATCGAAAGCCCCAGGCCAGTGCCTCCTGGCGTGGTGGTGCTGACGTAGCGGCGGAACGCGGCCCTGCGCTGCTGCTCGTTCATGCCCGGGCCGTCGTCGGACACCACGATCCGCACGCGTTGGTCCGCCCCGATGGCGCTGACCTCGATGTGCCCGCCGGGAGGCACCGCTTCGAGCGCGTTTGCCAGCAGGTTGTCGAGCATCTGCTCTAGGTGCCCCTCGGGAATCCTTGCGGTAAGCGGCTCGCTGACCCACGAGGTGAGATTGACCGACTTCTCATCCGCGGCAGGCCGCCAGGCCGCGTCCCTGTCCTTGATCACGGCTTCTACCGGGACGAGGATGGCTGGCGCTGTGGCGTTCTCCGCCCTGGCCACCGCAAGCAGGCCGTCAACCATCCGCGACAGCCTGGCGACTTCCTCCTGGGCACCGCCAAGCTCGTCGCCGACCTGCGCTGGCACCTCCTGCGCCAGCACGTCGAGGCGCAGCCGCAGCGCGGTGAGCGGCGTGCGCAGCTGGTGCGACACGTCGGCCATCATCGCCTGATTCCCGTGCACCAGGGCCTCGAGCCGCGCCGCCATCTGGTTGAAGTTGCTTGCCAGCCTGCGCACCTCGAGCGGGCCTGCCTCGACAGCCGCACGGGCGTCGAGCCGGCCGTCGCCCAGTAGTTGCGCCGCGTCCTCGAGCGCGCCGAGCGGCCTGCCAACCCAGCGGGCCAGCGTGGCCGCGATCAGCGTGGCGGCGAGCAGGCCGGCGATCGACACCAGCGTGATCCACGCCCATAGCTCGGCGACCCGCCGATCCACGCTCTGGGTGGACCTGGACAAGGCAACGACGCCCACCGGCCTGGCCACGTCGGCGTCGAGTATCGGCTGCACCTCGAGCAGCCGGTCCTCGGATGGGTACGCGGACGTCGAGTGACCTGCCAGGGAACTCGCGATCAGGCCCGCCGACACCCCTGGGATCGCCCTGGTGCCAGCCACCCACCGTCCCGCGGCGTCGTACACGGACACCAGGTTGCCCTGCCGCTGCAGGCCGGCGATCGACCTGGTCAGGCCTGGCCCGGTGACGTGGTCATCCAGGTACTCCTCGGCGAGGCTGGCCTCCCTGGCGGTCGTCGCGGCGGTCATGTCCTGGAAGTCACGCCTGTCCTGTCCGGCCGTGGTCAGCCCGAGCGGGATCGCGACGGCGCCGAGCAGCACCGCGATCAGGGCGATGACAATGAGCGCGATCCGCCGCGCCAATTAAGACCTCCAACACCATTGTGAACAGGCCGTTCCCGCCGGGCAAGCCGCACGAACTGGACCGCGCCGGGCGGGATGGTCGCTAGACCTCGGCGGGATGGTAGTTAGACCTCGCCGAGCCTGAAGCCGCGACCATAGACGGTCTCGATCAGGCCAGGAACGCCGAGCTTTTTGCGCAGCGCAGCCACGTGCACGTCGAGGACCTTGGTGGGGCCATACCAGTGCGAGTCCCAGGCGGCCTCGAGCACCTCCTGCCTGCTGACCACGCGGCCGGGGTCGACCGCCAGGCACTCGAGTATGTCGAACTCCTTGGGGGTGAGCGCAACCTCGTGGCCGCGCATGGTCACCTTCTTGGCCCGCAGGTCCACGGTCAGCGGGCCGTGCCTGACCACGTCGCCGCCCGGCTTGACCCGCCGCAGCACGGCCCTGATCCTGGCCTGCAGCTCGGCCAGCCCGAACGGCTTGACCAGGTAGTCGTCGGCGCCCGCGTCCAGCGCGTTGACCCGGTCGGATTCCTCGCCGTACGCGGTGACCACGATGATCGCGGTGCCGGACCGCTCCCGCAGCTTCCTGCACACGCTGACGCCGTCGCCATCGGGCAGCTCAAGATCAAGCAGCACCACATCAGGAACGCTGTGCGCCAGCGCCTCCCCAGCCGTCGTCACGTGATCGACCCGGTACCCGCCCCTGGTAAGCCCCCGCACAAGCTGAGTCGCGATGCCAATGTCGTCTTCGACGACGAGCACGCTAGTCCCCGAGCCCGAAGCCGCAGGCCCAGGCGCGGCAGTGGGTGCAGTCATGCCACAGAGATTAGGTCGAGCCAACGAGCCGGGCCACCGCACCGGCCGGTTCAGGCGCCGTCCGGGGAGAAGGCTACGCCCCAGACCGAGCTGTCATGGCCGGTGAGGGTGGTCTGGAGCTGGCCGGTTGACGTGTCCCAGATCCGTGCGGTCTTGTCTTGGGAGGTGGTGGCGACCAGGGTGCCTTCGGGGGAGAACGCGACACCATAGACCACGCCTTCGTGGCCAGTGAGGGTGGTGTGGAGGGCGCCGGTGGCGGTGCCCCAGATCCGCGCAGTCCCGTCGTGAGAGGTGGTGGCGATGAGGGTGCCGTCGGGGGAGAACGCGACGCCCCGGACCCTACCCTGGTGGCCGGTGAGGGTCTGGCGTGGCGTGCCGGGGGCGGTGTTCCAGATCCGGGCGGTCTTGTCTGAGGATGTGGTGGCGATGAGGGTGCCGTCGGGGGAGAACGCCACGCGGAGAACCCAGTCCTCGTGACCTTTGAGGGTGGTGCGGAGGGCGCCGGTGGCGGTGTTCCAGATCCGGATGGTCTTGTCCTGGGAGGTGGTGGCGATGAGGGTGCCGTCGGGGGAGAACGCCACGCCGCTGACTTCACCGCCGTGGCCTTTAAGTGTGGTGCGGAGCTTGCCAGTGATGGTGTTCCAGATCCGGGCGGTCTTGTCTTGGGAGGTGGTGGCGATGAGGGTGCCGTCGGGGGAGAACGCCACGCTCCAGACCGAGCCGTCATGGCCGGTGAGGGTCTGGCGTGGCGCGCCGGTGGCCGTGCTCCAGATCCGCGCGGTCTTGTCGTTGGAGGCGGTGGCGATGAGGGTGCCATCGGGGGAGAACGCTATGCCGCCCACCCCGCCGCCGTGGCCAATGAGGGTGGTGCGGAGCGTTCCGGTGGCCGTGTCCCAGATCCGCGCGGTCTTGTCGGCGGAACCGGTGACGATCAGCTTCCCGCCCCGCGACCGCGTGCCCGGTTCCTGGCGCGGTGTCGGCTCGATAGCCCCGCGCCCGGCCGTGAACTCGGAGTCAGCGATGATCGGTGGCCGCCTGCCGATCGTGGTCGGGCCGCGGTCGGCCTGTTCCTGCCCGGTGTCGTCGTCCTGGACGGCTTGGAGGATTTCGCGGCTGGCGGCGGCGACCTGCGGGCGATCCTCCTCGGCTACCTGCTCCAGCGCCTCCCACGCGGCCAGAGCCAGCGCCAGGTCTGGCCCGATCAGTAGCTCGCCGAGCGCGCGTACCGCGCCGATTCGCACGTGCATGCTCCGGTTGTCCAGTCCAGCGCTGATGTGCTCGGGCAGCGGCGCCGGGGTGATCACCTTTCCGGCTGGGCTGCGGGCGAGCACGATCGAGCCTTC
>JASIBM010000136.1 GCA_030045175.1 Streptosporangiaceae bacterium
GGCAAGCCCGTCCGGGCCAAGCTCGGCGTCGTCGAACCCGTGCTCGTCTCTTAGCAGGGCGGCAAGCTGCTGCGGCGTCGGGGTCAGGAAGACCGCGCTGACCTCTAGATCCACGGCGAGGGCCGCGCGAAGCCGGCTGACGAGCTGCATCGCCTGCAGCGAGCTGCCGCCCGCGTCGAAGAATCCGTCAGCGGCGCTGACCTGCTCGGTTCCGAGCACGGTCGCGTAAAGGTCGACGAGGACCGTCTCGAGCAGCGTGCGCGGCGGCACCGGGTCGGCTGCCGTGCGGCTGGCATCAGGCTGGGGGAGGGCGGCGCGGTCGATCTTGCCGTTGGTGGTCAGGGGGAATTGGTCGAGTGAGATCAGGTAGGCAGGGATCATGTAGCTGGGCAGGGTGCGGGCGAGATGGGCGCGCAGGTCGGCGAGAGCGGCGGGTGGCAGGCCGGTGGCGCCGTGGGCGGGGCGCAGGTAGCCGGCGAGCTGCTTGTCCCCGGCGGGGCTGGTAGTGACCGTGACGACGGCCTGAGCGACGGCGTCGTGCGCGGCGAGGGCGGCCTCGATCTCGCCGAGCTCGATGCGCAGGCCGCGCAGCTTGACCTGGTGGTCGATGCGGCCGGCGAAGACCAGGGTGCCGTCGGGGCGGCGGCGGACCAGGTCGCCGGTCTTGTACAGGCGCTGGCCGTGGGTGAAGGGGTCGGGGATGAACCGCTGGGCGGTCAGCGCGGGCCGGTTGAGGTAGCCGCGGGCGACGCCGGCGCCGCCGATGTGCAGCTCGCCCACCACTCCGGCCGGCACCGGGTTCAGGTGCTCATCGAGCACGTATGCCTGATAGTTCGGCTTCGGCCGGCCGATCGGCGGCGGCAGCGGCGTGCTCGGCTCAAGCTTCATGAACGTCGAGCCGATGGCGGCCTCTGTCGGCCCGTAACCGTTGTAGATCTCCAGGCCGTCACGCTGCCAGCCGCGCAGCAGCTCACTGGATAGCTCCTCGCCAGCCGACAGCAAGGTCCGCAGGTCAGGGAAATACTCGCCGGTGAGCAGGCTGAGCACGGCCGGCGGCAGGCAGGCGAAGGTGACGCGCGCGTCCCGCATCAGGGCGGCCAGCCGCGGCGGGGAGTGCAGCGTCTGCGGCGACGCGAGCACCACCTTGGCGCCCGCAAGCAGCGGCATGAACATGTCCATCACCGAGACGTCGAACGTGTAGGCGGCGAATTGCAGGACGGAGCTTGACGGCTCGATGTGCCAGGCGCCGATCATGCCGTGCAGGAAGTTGATCGCGTGCCGGTGCTCCACCACCACGCCCTTGGGCTGACCGGTTGAGCCCGACGTGTAGATCACGTATGCCACGTTCGACGGCCGCGCCCCGGTACTTGACCCGCCCGCCCCTTCTGGGTCAGGGCCGTCCAGGTCGGCGTCGTCGAGCTGGCTGATCTCGGCCCAGCTCTCCTCAAGTGACAGTACCGTCGGCGGCCCGGCCGGCCCGCCCGCGAGGCCGGCCAGGGCGGGGTCGTCGGCCAGCAGGACCGCCATGTCGGTGTCGGCGATCATGAACGACAGCCGGTCCGCTGGCAGCGCCGGGTCAAGCGGCACGTACCCGCCGCCTGCCTTCCAGATCCCGAGCAGCGCGGCCAGCCGCCGCAAGCTAGTGGCCATGCACACCCCGACCAGGACCTCGGGGCCCACGCCCAGGCCGCGCAGCCGCCTGGCGATCTGGTTGGCCTGCCGGTTCAGCTCGCCGTAGCTGACCTGCTGGCCGGCGTGGGTGGCGGCGACCGCGCCGGGGGTCCCGGCGGCCTGGGCCTGGAAGCCCTGGTGGATGCAGCGCACAGGGAACGGCGCGGCGGTGTCGTTCCACTCGGTCAGCTCGCGGTGCAGCTCGGCGCCGGTCAGCACGGGCAGCCGCGAGATCGGGGCCGACGGGCGGGCCACCGCGCCGCGCAGCAGCACCTCCAGGTTCCCGAGCAGCCGCCGCACCGTGCCGGCATCAAACAACGCGGGCGGGTACGTGGCGCGCAACCAGAGCCGGCCGTCGCGGTCCTCGGCGACGATGTTGAGGTCGTACCTCGAGGCCCGGACATCGACGGCCTCGGTGCTGAAGGCCACGCCCGCCGCGGTGATGCCGGTGACCTGCTCGATGAGGCTGAAGCCGGTCTGGAAGACAGGGAAGCGGCCGAGGTCGCGCTCGACCTGGAGCGCGTCGACGATCTTGGCGAACGGGAGGTCCTGGTGGGCGTGGGCGGCGCTGGCGGCCGCGCGTACCCGCCCGGCCAGCTCGGCGAACGTCGGGTCGCCTGACAGGTCGGTGCGGATCGGCAGCACGTTCTGCAGGTAGCCGATCAGCGGCTCAAGCTCCGGCCTGGCCCGGCTCGCGCTGACCGTGCCCACCACCACGTCCGTCTGGCCCGTGTACCGGTACAACAGCACCTGAACCGCCGTGAGCAGCACGATCGGCAGCGTCGCGCCGAGCTGCTCGCTCAGCGCTCGCAGGTCAGCGGGCAACGGCGGGCCGGCTTCGATGCTCTCGACCGCCCCGTCATGACTGGCCAGCAGCGGTCGTGGCCGGTCGGCAGGGAACCGAGAGGTCGGCAGGCCCGCCAGCACGGCGCGCCAGTGCTGCGCGAGCCCGTCGAGCGCGCCAGAAAGGAACTGGTCGCGCTCGGCCAGCGCGTGGCCGGCGAACCGGCTGGGCAGCTCGGCGAGTCCGGACGGCTCCCCGGTCACCTCGTGCCGGTACAGCGCGGCGAGGTCACCCGCGAGGACGGCGACCGACAGGTCGTCGAATGCCGTCTGGTGCGCCACGACGAGCAGGGCATGCTCGGATGGCGTGAGCCGCACCAGGCGGAACCTGACCGGCCAGTCTCGCGACAGCCGGAACCGGTCAATCGCGGCGGCCTCCGCGAGCTCGCGCAGGCCGGGCTCGTCGCTGTCGGTGAGCCGCAGGTCGACCTCGGCCGGTGCGTCGATCACCTGCGCCGGCCTGCCGTCCTGGCCTGCGACCAGCCTGGTGCGCATCGGCTCGTGCCTGGCCACCAGGTGAGCGACCGCCCGGCCAAGCGCCGCGGTGTCGAGCGGCCCGCGCAACCTGATCACCTGCGCCAGGTTGTGCGCGGCCAGGCCGTGGTGAAATTCGTCGATGAACCACAGTTGCTCCTGCGCGAAGCTCAGCGGCGTGTCAGTCATCGCGTGCACCCTTCGCTGCGGCGTCCTCCGGCTCTGGGCCTACGGGCATCTCGGTGAGCCGGAACACGGGTGAGAAGAATAGCCAGAGGATCGGCGTGGCCAGCGCGATCACGCCGAGTTCCAGGGCGGACCTGAGCCCGAGGACATCGCCGAGCAGCCCGCCGGCAAGCGCGCCCGCTGGCAGCGCGCCGAAAAGCAGCATGCGGTAGGTGGCATTCATCCTGGCGAGCACGCGCATCGGGGTGAGCGCCTGGCGCAGCGTGATCGTGTTCACGTTCCACATGGCGATGCCGAAGCCGTGCCCGAGCCAGCCCGCGCTCAGCACGAGCAGCGCGACCAGGCTCGCGCTGCGCGGGATCAGCAGCAGAGCCGGTGACGCTGAGACGCCGATGATGCTGACGGCCATGGTCCGGCCCATCCCGAGCGCCCGGCCGACGCGAGCGGCGGCCAGCGCCCCGATCAGCGAGCCGACCGCGAGCGAGCCTATGGTGATGCCGAGCTTGTCCGGGCTCAGGTGCAGGGTTCTGATCGCGTAGACCGTGTAGAGCGTGGACACCGCGCCGAATCCCACGTTCAGCGCCGTGGACTGGGC